>JASFFN010000022.1:0-10678 GCA_050124275.1 Roseobacter sp.
CTCGGCGTGTCGATCAAGGCGCGTGAGATCGCGGAAGAGAAAGAAGCTGTCGAACAGTATGGCTCTTCCGACTCGGGCGCGTCCCTTGGCGATATCCTCGGCGCTGCACTGAAGGGCGACGACGAGAAGTAATTTCTCTTTCGGAATGAGAAAGCCCCGCAGACATCTCTGCGGGGCTTTTTTGTTTCGCGACGGTAGATATGCCAGGCTGACAGCTCTGAACCGGACAGCGGCGGTGCGCGGGGTGCCGCGCTGCTCCCATCGGAGCGACGCAACGCTCTGATATGCGCGAGCAGCTTCCGAATCATGGCCCGCTCTGCGGCGCAGCAACGACTGTTGTTTCGTTTGCCTGCCCGGTTCTGAGGCGCGCAATGCGAAAAACTGCGCAAATACAGAGCCTTCTGTCACAAAAAACGTGGAATGGGACACAAGCGCTGACTTTCCGTGAGACTGGAAAGTACGTATAGTCCGGTTAAAGCGCCGATGAGCGCGCATAATAATCCGGGGGGTGTTGCAATGATCCGGTCTGAACTGATCCAAAAGATTGCCGATGAAAATCCACATCTGTATCAGCGGGATGTCGAACGTATCGTGAATACCATTTTTGAAGAAGTCACGAATGCCATGGCGCGCGGCGACCGTGTGGAACTGCGTGGCTTTGGTGCGTTCTCCGTCAAGAAACGCGATGCCCGCGTGGGACGCAATCCGCGCACCGGAGAAACAGTTCACGTGGAAGAAAAACATGTCCCATTTTTCAAGACCGGTAAACTGCTACGCGACCGGCTGAACGGAAAGACCTGATGCGATACATTAAATATGCTTTTTTTGCGATCTTCGGGGCCGCACTGATCGCCGTGGCTCTTGCGAACCGGGGAATGGTTTCGATCCAGCTGATCCCGTCGGAAGTCGCGGGCTGGTTCGCGGTGAACCCGCAAACCGAACTGCCGCTGTTCATCATCATCTTCGGCAGCATTGTCGTCGGGCTGCTCGTCGGTTTCGTCTGGGAGTGGATCCGAGAGCACGGCCAGCGCGCCGAGGCCGCGCGGCAGGCCCGCGAGATGCGCCGGCTGCAGCGAGAGGTGGAGCGGCTCAAGGGTGAGAAGCACGAGGGCAAGGACGAGGTGCTCGCCCTTCTCGACGAGGCGAGCTGATACCTTGCATCGCCGCGTTGCGCGTGCTCAATGCGCGGGATGAACCAGAAAGTTTCAGTCAAGATATGCGGGCTGTCCGATCCTGCCCACGTCGCTGCCGCGCATGAAGCGGGCGCAGCCTATGTCGGTTTCGTATTCTTCCCGAGATCCCCGCGCAATATCTCGCTGGCGCAGGCGCGCGCGCTCGCTCTGTCCGCACCTGTCGGCCTCGCCAAAGTGGCCCTGGTCGTCGACGCCGAAGATGATCTTCTCGACAGGCTGACAGAGGAAGTGCCGCTCGACATGCTGCAATTGCACGGCTCGGAAAGTCCGGCGCGGGTTGCCGAGGTCAGATCGCGCTACGGCCTTCCGGTAATGAAAGCGGTTGGCATTGCAGAACGGGACGATCTGCTGGCTATCGACCAGTACAGCGCGGTCGCGGACCAGCTGTTGATCGATGCGAAACCGGCGAAGAACGCGGATCTGCCAGGCGGCAACGGACTTGCTTTCGACTGGCGTCTGCTGCGCGAGCGAAAGTACTGGACCAAACCGTGGATGCTCGCGGGCGGCCTGACACCGGAAAACGTCGCCGAGGCCATCCGCCTCACCGGGGCACTTCAGGTCGACGTCTCTTCGGGGGTCGAAAGCGCGCCCGGCGTGAAGGACTGCCGCCTGATATTCGATTTTGTGAAAGCTGCGAACAAAGAACCGATGCCGCGCGTCACGTGATCCGCTTCACATACAGCTTTCTTTGGATTCGTTAACCTTTTGTCAACATCTCGCTTCGGGGTGGGCAGAAGGAGTTCAGGTCATGAGAAAGAGGTTCATTCGAAACGTTGCCGTTGCCGCGATTGCCGTCGCTGTAGCAGGGGCCATTGCGGATGCGCGCATGGAACGCGTTGCTGCAATCGATGCCGCACAGCTCGTCCAGCTGGCAACACTGACATCGGTGTATTGACCTCAAAGGTCCCGCGCAATTCGCCTTGTTTTCAAAGTGCGCGCGCGATAGGCACGGCGCTGTAGACGGAAAACAGGTGCGCGCGATGGCCAACGATCTCTTCAACTCTTTCATGACAGGCCCGGACGAAAACGGACGCTTCGGGATCTACGGCGGACGGTTTGTCTCCGAGACACTCATGCCGCTGATTCTCGAGTTGGAAGAACAATACGAGAAGGCCAAGACCGACGAAAGCTTCTGGGCCGAGATGAACCATCTCTGGACCCACTACGTCGGTCGTCCAAGCCCGCTCTACCTGGCCGAACGTCTGACCGAGCACCTCGGTGGCGCCAAGGTCTACATGAAGCGCGACGAGTTGAACCACACCGGCGCGCACAAGATAAACAACGTGCTCGGCCAGATCATCCTTGCCAGGCGCATGGGAAAATCCCGGATCATCGCGGAAACCGGCGCGGGTCAGCATGGCGTGGCCACGGCCACGGTCTGCGCGAAGTTCGGGCTGAAATGCGTGGTCTACATGGGTGCCCATGATGTCGAGCGGCAGGCGCCCAACGTGTTTCGCATGAAGCTCCTCGGGGCCGAAGTGGTGCCGGTCACCTCCGGGCGCGGCACGCTGAAGGACGCGATGAACGACGCGCTGCGCGACTGGGTCACCAACGTGCGCGATACCTTCTACTGCATCGGCACTGTCGCAGGGCCGCACCCCTATCCGGCCATGGTGCGCGACTTCCAGTCCATCATCGGCAAGGAAGTCCGCGAGCAGATGACCGCCGCCGAAGGGCGGTTCCCCGACACCGTGATTGCCGCGATCGGCGGTGGCTCCAATGCGATGGGGCTGTTCTATCCGTTTCTCGACGACAAGGAGGTCGCGATCATCGGCGTCGAAGCGGGGGGCAAGGGCGTGAACGAAAAGATGGAGCATTGCGCCTCGCTCACCGGCGGGCGCCCCGGCGTGCTGCACGGCAACCGCACGTACCTGCTACAGGACGACGACGGGCAGATCCTCGAAGGCTTCTCGATCTCGGCGGGCCTCGACTATCCCGGCATCGGTCCAGAGCACGCGTGGCTGCACGACATCGGGCGCGCGCAATATGTCTCGATCACCGACAAGGAGGCGCTCGCGGCCTTCCAGCTGTGCTGCGAACTCGAAGGCATCATCCCCGCGCTGGAGCCCTCCCACGCGCTGGCCCATGTGATGAAGATCGCGCCAGACCTGCCCAAGGATCACATCATCTGCATGAACATGTGCGGCCGCGGTGACAAGGACATCTTCACCGTGGCGCGGGCGCTCGGGTTCGATATGGGCGAATTCGCCTGATCCAATGCGTTCCGCTTGATCCCTTGTAGTACCCTGCTAGGATTTTCCGCAGGAGGGTGCTGCATGCGGCGATCCATCTTAATTCTGGCGCTTGTGATCGCGTGGGCGACACCGGGTCTGGCGCAAACGCCGGAAGACGTGGTGCGCTGGATCTACGCTTCGCTTGTTTCAGACCGGCCGTGGAACCAGCAGGGCGTGAGTTTCCTCAGAGCGCCGTCTCAGCGTGGCCATTTCTTCACGCCGCGGCTGGTTACTCTGTTCGAGGCGGACGACAGCTACGGGGATGACATGGCGCAGCAGTGCCTGCCGTTTGATTTCGCAATTCCGGGCAATGACTTCGACGCCGCCGAAATCGTTCGCACGCTGCAACTGAACACCCGGACCATACCGGGCCAGATCAGCGTCACCGCCAGCTTCACGACCTTTGGGCAGCCCGCTCAAGTCGTTTATGACTTCGCGCAGGTCGATGGCGTCTGGAAAATCGATGATGTCGCGGGCGCGGGCTTCAGGTTGTCGGAAATCGACTGCCAGCCGAAAGGCTCCGCCGCTCTCGCGGGCTCAGAGCCCGCGAACAGCTATTGTTACGCGCGCGGCGACGATGCGCTGAAGGTGGAACTCCTGCCGGCGAACCGTGCCCGGATCGAGATTTCAAGCTGGCAGGGGGGCGGACATTCCTGCGGTGGGCGCATGGAGGGCCATCAGGTGGTGGACGGATGGCATTTCCCCGGCGAGCAGGGATGTTTCCTGCGCCTGCGTCTGGGTGATGAGGGATCGCTCAACATCATTGATCCGGACTGGGCGTGCAAGAGAACCATGTGCGGCCAGCGTGCGGTGCTCGACGGAATGCAATTCCCGCGCGACAGTCAGGTTGACTGCGCAGGCTGGGACCGACTGCCCGACTAATCTGAACCCTTTTTCGTGGCAGCATGACGTTCGAGCACCTCGAGCGGTACAATCTCGAGCGCGCGCTGGTGGGTTGCGCCAAGGTCAACTCGGGGCGCGCAGCCCTCATCGTGTGCCTGCAGAAAGCGGCTCGCACAGAGACACCAGCGATCGCCGGGTTTCAGCCCTTCAAAGCGGAACTCGGGGCGCGGGGTGCTCAGGTCGTTGCCGACATATTTCGAAAAGGCCAGAAACTCCGCCGTCATCACGGCGCAGACCGTGTGGCTCCCTCGGTCGGCGGCACAGGTATTGCAGTGACCGTCCCGGAAAAAGCCGGTGACCGGGTCGGTCCCGCAGAGGGTCAGATCAGTGCCCAGAACATTGATACTGGCATCCTTCTCCATGGCACAGGCTTCCTTTCAGAGACTATCCGCAATCCTGCGGAACCATTCGATGTTTTCGCGCTGTATGGCGCGGTCGCGGAACTCCGGATCGGCAGCGGTCAGGGTGATCACGACATTCGCTGTTTCGTTTATGTAGAGGTATTGTCCGTAAATGCCACGTCCCATGTATTCGCGCGGGCGCGCGTCGCGGGGCATCCACCACTGAAAGCCGTAGCCGTATTCGTCCGGGCCGGTCGGGGCCGATGCCGTGGTCGAAGCAAGCACCCAATCCCGCGGAACGATCTGCGTGCCATTCCAAGTGCCACCCTGCGCCATCATCTGTCCGAACCGGGCGTAGTCGCGTGTGGTCATGTTCAGTCCCCCCAGTACGAACGCAACCCCCGCGCCATCCGTCAGGTAATAAGGCGTCTGTTCCAGCCCGAGGGGGCCGGTTATTTTTTCGCCCATCAGGTCCACGATCGTTCTGCCTGTGGCGCCACGGATCACCATGCCCAGCACATGGGTGTCGATCGATACATACTCCCAGTCCGTACCCGGCGGCGCGAAGGTTTCCGTCAGGCCGGCGGCAAAGTCGTCCATCAATCCGCCGAGTGCCAGAATACGCCCCATCCGGTTGATGTCGGAGTCGTAGTCCATGTAATCCTCGTCGAAGGTGACCCCGGTGGCGAGGTTCAGCACGTTGCGCACCGTTGATCCGTCATAGGCGCCGCCCTTGAGCGCGGGGGCGTATTTGGTCACCGGGTCGTCCAGCGACGCGATATACCCCTCGGCATATACGACGCCGGTGAGCGCCGAGATGAAACTCTTGGCCAGAGACCAGCCGATCCGTCTGTCCTCGGGCGCGGTGCCCAGCAGGTAGCTTTCATGTACAAGCGCGCCATCCTTGAGAACGACAATGGACGTGACCCGCCGCGCTGCCATCCACGCTTCCATTTCGTCCGGCAAGGGCCGGAACCGACCCTCGGGCAGCGGGACTGGCACATCGGATCCCGCCAGCGGGACATGCAGAAAGGCCCGATCCATGTTGCTGAAATTCCAGACTATTTTGTCCGGTTCGAATACCGTGTTCACGGCCATCAGGCGACTGAGTTCATCGCGTTTGTAAAATCCGGTCACAGCCCCTGCCAGCAAAAGCGCCAGCAGCAGCCGTCCGAGCCATTTTCCGAACACGCGCATCAGTATGCCCCCGCCCATCTGATCCAGCGCCCGTGAAAGTCCGCGCGGCCCAGGTCGAGCCGTATGTCGCCGGGCCACATGCGCAGCGTCACGGCTGCCCCCAGTGCGCCCCTGGTGTCGCCATCACTTTCCATGGACAACCAGGCCAAAGGGCGCGAGGCCGTGGTATTCGCCCCTGCCGTTTCCATGAGACGGGTGCCGCGCGTCTGCGCTTCGGCGGAAAAATACTGCCAGGCGACGGTATGCTGAACAAGGTGCAGGTGCCCCTCGGGCGCACTCTTCAAACGCTCTTCCAGCCAGTCGATTGCGTCACCGCGCGCGAGGGGCGCATCTGCCACGGCGGCAGCCGCGCGCGTCAGCGCCATTCGCTCCGGCTGGTCCGGCCAGAGAAAGGCTGTCAGGCGAAGCAGGCCCTCCGGATGTGACAGATCCAACGGGTTCAGGTCAACACCCGCGCGGTCGTGGACCTGCGGCAGGGTCAGAGGCGGTGAAGGTCCCTCCCAGTCGGGCGCAAGCGTGAGCACCGGAGAACTGGTCCCGAGACGCGCGTCGGGTAATTGCAATGCAAAATGATCCCACATCAGATTGAGGCCGCCGCTTGCGCCGAGGTCGGACAGGCAGACGGGAAGGTCGAAATATTCCTGCGCCATGGCAGCGCCTGCCATCAGAGCGGCTGACCGGCGCACGTCGTTCGTCTGTGGCGGGCTTTCGATCCACTGCAGCATGAATCTCTCGTGGGTCTCGAGAGCACTCAGCACGGCATCGCGCAACTGCGCGTCAGAAACGTCATGGGGCGGGTATGCAGCCACCATTTCGGGTGCAAGGTTTTTCAGGACCAACGCGTGCAGACCGCCCGCAATGCGAAGCGGGAGGGACGCGCCCGCCGGCCCGATGTCTCCGCTGAATTCTGCGCAGCGGAGGTCCAAACGGCTGTCCGAAGGCCAATGTTCGGCCAGAAGTGCGCAAAGCCGTCCCATGAAGGGAGAGCCGAGCCGCCTGCAGGTGGCGGACTGGTCGGCAAAAGCCGCGCAAAGCGTCACCTGAACCGTTCCAGCAGCTTTTGCAGTGGTGAGCGTGTGTCGGATTGCGGATCGCCAGACGACGGCGCGACCGCCGCGGCTGGCGCTGGATTTCCCTTGTCTGGCGCCCTCGGCGTTTCTCCCGTGCCCGAGCGCGGCGGAGAGACCCGCAGCGCCACGGCGTTGCTGAACTTGGCGGCATCGCCTTTTGCCAGATAGGGAGCACCATCGCTGACGCCGCGCAACACATCTTCCAGCCAGTCATGATCCGACTTGGCGAAATCGTGCAGGACGTAGGTCGGCACGAGTTCCTTGCGGCCGGGATGCCCGACACCCAGCCGGACACGCGCGTAGTTCGGGCCGATGTGGTTGTGGATGGACCGCAGGCCGTTATGTCCTGCGTGCCCGCCGCCCATTTTGAATTTCACCTTGCCGGGCGCGAGGTCTATCTCGTCGTGCAGGACGATCACGTCTTCCGGCTCCAGTTTGTAGAACCGCATGGCCGCCTGCACCGACTGACCGGAGTTGTTCATGAAGGTTTCCGGTTTCAGGAGCACGACGCGATCCGCACCGAAACGACCGTCGCACAGGCTGCCCTGATGTTTGCCTTTCCAAGGGGAAAAATCGTGATCCGCCGCGATCCGGTCCACTGCCATGAAACCGATGTTGTGCCTGTTACCGGCATATTTCGCGCCCGGATTTCCCAAACCGACGATAAGTTTCATGCTCTGCGCTCCATTCACGTTGCGGTGCAGCATATCCGAGCCGCGCCCGAAACGAAATACGGGGCCGCAAGGGCCCCGTACCGCAATAAACGTTGCCGATGGCGCTTTATTCTTCGGTTTCCGCGTCTGCTTTGGCTTCCGGTGCCTCTTCTGCTTCAGCCTCCTCGTCTTCATCGGCCGATGCGAGCCCTGCCGGTGCGGAGATCTGAGCGATCACGAAGTCACGTTCAATGGTCGGCTTCGCGCCTTCCGGCAGCTTCACCGACGAGATCGTGATGTTGTCGCCGATTTCCATTTCCGAGATATCAATGGTGACGTGGTCCGGAATATCGCCTGCGGTCACGATCAGTTCCACCTCCGGACGGATCAGGGTCAGGACCCCTCCCTTGCGCAACCCCGGAGCCACGTCTTCGCCTACGACTTGAACTGCGATGAAGAGGTTGATCTTGGTGGTGCGTCTGAGGCGCATGAAATCGATATGCGTCGGCAGGTCTTTTACCACGTGGCGCTGCACGTCACGGCAGATAACGCGAACGTCGTCGTGACCTTCGACCTGCATGTTGAACAGGGTAGACTTGAAGCGACCTGCACGCAGCTGTTTGATAAGCACGTTAAACGGAATGTTGATCGGCAGCGGGTCAGCGTCACCACCAAAAATGATACCAGGAACCATGCCGTCGCGACGTGCCTGACGAGCGGCGCCCTTGCCTGTCCCCGTCCGTTCCTGAGCGACAAGATCCGGAATTTCTCCAGCCATTGATACTCTCCAAATTGTAAGGGCGGGCATCCTCCAAGGCTGTATACCCGCGTGAAGCCGCGCGTATAGACCGGATTCTCTCTATTGGAAAGAGCCTTTTTCGCAGGACCTTCCTGCGACGCCGGGTCCCGCGCGCCACGCCGCCGGACAAGGGCGTCTGTTCCCTATTCGGACAAGCGTCGGCGTCACTAAGCCGTCACTCGACACAGCGGTGGTCGGCTTCCGGTTTGCGGGAGGGAGCGGACTTTTTCGCAGTCCGAAATCCTCTTCGGCGGCAGTGCAGGCCTTTACTGCGTGGTTGCGACGCGCCTCTGAGTATCTGTCTGTATACAAACGCGAAGGTGACGATTAGGCTTCGGGGGCAAACTGATGAATTTGCCCGTACGGCTCTGTCGAGAAATTATCCGAGGTCACTGGGGCGACGTGATACAGGACGAACAATCCAGCGGCGGCGAAATGCGCGCCCTACAGCAGGCCCTTTCGGATCAGAAAGCGCGTAATGCGGCGATTTCCGATATCCTCAAGGCGATCAATTCCTCCAAGGGCGACATACAGCCGGTCTTCGACAGTATCGCAGAACGCGCCGCTGCACTGTGCAAAGCGAAATTCTGCATGCTCTGGCGCTACGATCAGAAGCTGGTCCACTACTGCGCGAGCTATGGCTTCACCGGGGCGTTTCTGGCGGATTATCTGAAAAGCTATCCGGCCCGTCCCGTCAATGGGTCTGTCTCGCAGGGTGTATTCGACAAAGGTGATACCTATCGGATCGAAAACGCTCAATCTGACGCGTATTTCGATTACAAATCGGCGCGGCACAACGGGTATACCGAGATGATGGGCGTGCCGATAATGGCGGATGAGGGAATATGGGGCTGTATCGTTGTCGCCTGGCCAGAGGGCACGCAGTCGCAGGACAACGACGAAGACCTCCTCAAGACATTCGCGGGTCAGGCAAATTTAGCGATCGAGAACGCCCGCCTTTTTGCCGAAACGCAAAAAGCCCTGGACAAACAGACGGCCACGTCGCGAATTCTGCATTCCATAAGCAAATCTCCTACGGACGTGCTCCCGGTCTTGCACACGATTGTCGGTACTGCGTGCCAATTGCTGGAGTGCGACATGGCGATCGTTCACCTGACCAACGGAGAATACTACTGGCCGGCAGCCAGTGCCGGACGAGACGGGGCAATAAACACCGAGCAAGTTGTGCGTGCGGTCAGCCAGGATGCGGTGGACTTCACCGCGGACGGACTCCCGATGTTTGCGGTCGAACCCACGCTGAATTTTCCATCCCAGGCGATCAGAGCAAAGCAACTCAAACACATACCCGACTGGTCAAGCATTGAACTGCCCGTGCACGAGAAAGCGCGGCGTGCATCTCTTGGCGTATGTGCGGGGTTGTACGTGCCCATGGTGCGCGACGCCGAGTGTATTGGTCTGCTCAGTCTTGCGAAAACGAAGGAGCGGGAATTCTCCGACGCGGAAATCTCTCTTGCCTGTTCGTTTCGTGATCAGGCCATGATCGCGCTGGAGAACACACGTCTTTTCCTCGAAACGCAGGAAGCGCTCGAGTATCAGACCGCAACGTCCGAAGTGCTGTCTGTCATTTCCCAGTCCCCCAACAAACTGGATCCGGTGCTGGATGCCATCCTTAAGGTGGCCAGCCGGATCTGCGCGCCGGAATACGCATTTTTTGCGATGCGGGACCAGCAGGACGGGCTTTATCGCGTGGCCACCGGCCAAAACGTTTCGCCGGAGTTCGACGCTTTTCTGGCCGCAAACCCCATCGCGCCGGGCGAAGGATCCTGCATCGGGCGTACCGCGCTGCGAGGGGAAACGGTCTACATCCGCAACACCCGGAAAGACGAAAGCTATACCTGGAAAGAAGCCGCTGAGATTGGCGAATACCTGACCACGCTTGGCGTTCCTTTGCTGAAAGACGGTCTGACCGTCGGCGTCATCGTGATGGCACACAGCAAGCCGGATGCCTTTACGCAAAAGCAGATCAATCTGCTCGAGACCTTTGCCGCGCAGGCCGTGATTGCGATCAACAATGCGCAACTCTTTGACGAGGTGCAGGCGCGCACATCCGAGGTGACAGAAGCGCTTGAATACCAAACTGCCACCTCGGAAGTCCTTGGCGTGATATCAAGTTCGCCGAACGAGGTGGAGCCGGTTCTCGAAGCGATCCTCGACGTGGCGGTTCGCATCTGCAAACCGCAGTATTCCTACATCGCCCTGCTCAACGAGGATGATGGTCGGTATCACGTCAAATATACCAGCGGCGTACACGACAGCTACGCCCGGTA
>JASFFN010000023.1:0-10505 GCA_050124275.1 Roseobacter sp.
ATACGGTTTTTTCGCGCGCCCGAATACCTCCGCGTCGACACCCGCCTTTTCGAGTTCATGCCGCATGTCGCCCGTGATGCGCTGGATTACATCGCCGGTTTCCTTTTGCAGGTTGATAAAGCGACGGATAATTGAGGCTCGGCCTTCAGGGTTGAGGACGCGAAAGGCAAGATCCTCGAGCTCTTCGCGCATCCACTGCATCCCCATCCGACCGGCCAGCGGCGCATAGATATCCATCGTTTCACGCGCTTTTTGCGCCTGCTTTTCAGGTTTCATCGCGCGAATCGTGCGCATGTTGTGCAGCCGGTCGCTGAGCTTGACGAGAATGACCCGCAAGTCCTTGGACATCGCCATGAAAAGCTTGCGAAAGTTCTCGGCCTGCTTGGTCTCTGTAGAGTTGAGTTGCAGGTTGGTCAGTTTCGTTACGCCATCGACGAGGTCCGCGATCTCTTCGTCGAACAGCTCTGCCACTTCCTTGTGCGAGGCTTTGGTATCTTCGATAGTGTCGTGCAGCAGTGCCGTGATGATCGTTGCATCATCAAGTTGCTGTTCCGTGAGAATAGCCGCCACGGCCACGGGGTGATTGAAATAAGGCTCACCAGAGTGCCGCCTTTGATCGGCATGCATGTCGCGGCCGTAGTCGTAGGCCTTGCGGATCAATGCCTTGTTGGTCTTCGGGTTGTATCGGGCGACAAGGGCGATCAGGTCGTCGGCAGAGATCTCGAGATGTTCGCCGTCTTTCATGCCATCCGCCCTTCGGACAGGGTGCGGGCTGCCCTCAGCCCTGACCCTGCGCGGCCATCAGTTGCCGCAAAAGCATCTCTTCCGACAGGCTGTCCTCTTCCGGCTTGTCCTGCTCGGACCCCATCAGCAGGGCCATTGCGTCTTCCTCGGGTTCGTCCACCTCGATCTGGTGCTGGTTGCTCTCGATCAGGCGCTCGCGCAGATCTTCCGCGCTTTGCGTCTCGTCCGCGATTTCGCGCAGCGATACGACCGGGTTCTTGTCGTTGTCGCGGTTCACAGTTATGGCGGCACCGGCAGAGATTTCCCGCGCCCGATGCGCCGCGAGCATCACCAGCTCGAACCGGTTCGGTACTTTGTCAACACAATCTTCAACTGTGACGCGGGCCATGAAGTGTCTCCGTCTGGCGTTATCTGTTCAGAAGATGGTTATGTAGGCCGGAAAGGAGTGGTTTACAAGCGGATATTAAAGGGCTCTCACCTCGGACACCTGGTTGTCCGGCAACGCATCGAGCATCTGCTTCACACTCCGTCTGGTAACAGGATGGACCCAGTCGGCTGCCACGTCCGCAAGCGGGACAAGCACGAATGCGCGTTCGGCAAGACGCGGGTGCGGCAGAATCAGTTCCTTCGGGGCGCGCTTCATTTGCTCCTCGAACGACAGTTCTACCCATTTCAAGTAGGTATCGCGATCCGGAAGGACCTTATCGTCGTAAGCAATCAGATCAAGATCCAGTGTGCGCGGTGCCCAACGCTTCTGCCGGACTCGCCCGAAGATGGCTTCGATTTGATGCAGCGCCTCAAGAACGGCCTCAGCGGAAAGACCTGTGTCCAACTTGAGTGCGCAGTTCACGAAATCGGGTCCGGACCCATACGGAAACGCGGGCGTGCTGAACAGACGACTCACACCGCGAATCACGCCGATATCCTTTCGGACAGCATCTATCCCCATGCGGATGGTTTCCCCGGGGTCACCCACTGCGGAAGGATGGTTTGACCCTACGGCAACCAGTGCAATTGACCGGATTTGTGGCAGCATTTCGCTGTTTTCACCCATTCTGCTGTCTTGCTGCACAGAAAAAATTCCCTATTTTAAACTCTGCCGCCGCGCTGATTATTATTTTTTATTTTCACAAGCTCCAGCGCCCGGCAAAAAATCGAAAGGACACATCAAGATGTTTTACAAGGACGAACGGCTTGCGCTGTTCATCGACGGGTCGAATTTATATGCCGCGTCAAAGTCACTGGGGTTTGACATTGACTATAAGCTCTTGCGGCAGGAATTCATGCGTCGCGGAAAGCTGCTGCGGGCGTTCTATTACACGGCCTTGCTGGAGAACGACGAATACTCACCGATCCGGCCATTGGTTGACTGGTTAAATTACAACGGTTTCACCATGGTTACCAAGCCAGCCAAGGAATACACCGACAGCATGGGGCGCCGTAAGGTCAAGGGCAACATGGACATCGAACTGACCGTAGACGCGATGGAACTCGCGCCGCGCGTCGATCACATCGTCCTGTTTTCCGGCGACGGCGATTTTCGACCTCTGGTTGAAAGTCTGCAGCGCTCGGGCGTAAGGGTCTCGGTTGTCTCCACCATTCGCAGCCAGCCGCCCATGATTTCTGATGAACTGCGGCGTCAGGCCGACAACTTCATCGAACTCGACGAACTGCGGGACGTGATCGGCCGGCCACCACGGGAAATCTCGGAAGCAAGCTGATCGCTTGCTCCGGGAGCGCCTCTGGACGTAATCCTTTTCAAGGCTTACGTATTGGGCGAAGCCCGGAGTAGTGCATGTCGAAATCACCCCTTACCTTGTATCTTGCCGCGCCGCGCGGATTCTGCGCGGGCGTCGACCGCGCGATAAAGATCGTCGAGATGGCATTGGAGAAATGGGGCGCGCCCGTCTATGTGCGTCACGAGATCGTTCACAACAAGTTCGTCGTGGACGGCCTGCGCGACAAGGGCGCTGTTTTCGTAACGGAACTGTCCGAATGCCCGGACGATCGTCCGGTCATCTTCTCGGCGCATGGGGTGCCGAAATCGGTGCCTGCCGCCGCGCAAGCGCGCCATATGATCTATGTCGATGCAACCTGTCCGCTGGTCAGCAAGGTGCATATCGAAGCGCAGCGCCACGCAGATAACGGGTTGCAGATGATCATGATCGGTCATGCCGGCCATCCCGAAACCGTCGGCACCATGGGGCAACTTCCCGAGGGTGAAGTCCTGCTCGTTGAAACCGTGGAAGACGTGGCACATGTCGACGTGCGCGATCCCGAGCGACTGGCCTATGTGACCCAGACAACGCTGAGCGTGGACGACACCGCCGATGTCGTCGCTGCCTTGCAGGCGCGCTTTCCGAAAATCGTCGGGCCGCACAAGGAAGACATCTGCTACGCGACCACGAACCGTCAGGAAGCGGTCAAGGCCATAGCGCCGAAATGCGACGCGATGCTGGTGGTGGGCGCCCCGAATTCATCCAACTCGAAACGGCTGGTCGAAGTGGGGTCGCGCGCGGGCTGCGGCTATGCGCAACTGGTCCAGCGCGCCTCTGACATCGACTGGCGTGCGCTGGACGGGATCAGCAGTATCGGCATCACCGCAGGGGCCTCAGCCCCGGAAGTGCTGATCGATGAAGTGATCGCCGCCTTCGAAGCGCGCTATGACGTGACGCGCGAGATCGTGGAAACCGCGGTAGAAAATGTCGAGTTCAAGGTACCGCGCGTACTGCGCGAACCGGTGCACGCGACAAAATGACGGAACCGGCCGAGCACGTCTTCGGCAGTGATGCGCAAAAAGCGGTACTTCGGAAGGGGCGAGCCTTATTTGACGTGGTGCACGGCGATGGTCGGTTTTCATCTCACGGACGCGCTGTGGGGCTGGTCGGCACCGACAGCGGCCCGATGAGCCTGATCGCGCGCCTGGCCGAGCTTCAGGGGGCCACGCACTATGCCTGTGTCGGCAAAGACCTTGTTCAGCAGGTTCTGGCCAAAGCCCCGGCAACCGGTTTGCAAGCCACGCATTACGCGCGATGGGAGATCAAAGCCGAAGATCTGCATCACGCGACACAGGCAACGGTTGACATCCAGCTGCCAGATGGGCTGACCCTCCAACAGATGACACCCGAAACACCGCAGGAACTTGTCGCCTCGTTTGCGCACATGTCCCTTGGGTGCGGCGTGCTGCCGGCCTGGCTGTCCGCACATATGGGGCTGACATTGCCCGCCCGCACGCTTATGGCGGTCACGGATGAGGGACGTGTGGTGTCATCCGCCTATGCTTCCGGCTATATCACCGACGGGTCTGACCGTGCGCAACGGGAATGCTTCTGGGGCATGCTCGCGACCGACCCGGACTGGCGCGGCCAACGCCTGTCCGTACTCTTGGGCGGCCTGCTCTTGCAACAGATGCATACGGACTTCGGCTTTACGGATTTCTATACGGGCGTCGAGCCGGGCAATGCCCCGTCGGAGGCCGTCTGCGCCAGGCTCGGGCTGCGGAAAAGCGGCAGAAGCATCGTGACATTTGCCGACGCCCGGCACGTGCCGGGCGGGCGCATGACAAAGTAGAGATTGACCTCTTGCCTTGCGCAAAACAGGCGGTCATCTTGCAGCGCATGAAAGATATCCCCCGTGCCCCGTTGTTTCTAGGACTTGCAGGTCTGATCCCGTTTCTCTGGGGCGCTCTGACCTATCTGTCCGAACCGCTGGCGCAATGGGGCGTGCAAAATCTCGGCCCCCGTTTCGTGGGCCCCTATATCCAGCTTTTCTACGGCTCGGTGATCCTGTCTTTCATGTCCGGCGTGTTATGGGGGTTCGCGACCAAGAGCGGCGGCAAACAGGCCGCGACCGGCTATACATTGTCCGTGATCCCCGCGCTCTGGGCGTTCTTCATGACCGGCGGCGGGCCGACCACGGCGGGCATGAACCTGATCTTCGGGTTTCTGGGGCTCCTGATCCTCGATTATGCTTTCTTTTCGTGGAACCTCACCCCGCGCTGGTGGATGTCTCTGCGGGTTCTACTGACGGCCATCGTCGTCGCTTGTCTCAGCATCGGGGTCTTTCTGTGAACGACCAGAAAACCTTGCAGGTCTATGCCGAAAAGGCGTCGGATTACGCTGCACTTACCGAGGACTTCAATGCCACCGACCCCGGCCTGCAGGCCTTCATTGCCGCGATGCCCGCGGGGGGCCATGTTCTGGATCTCGGCTGCGGACCGGGTGCTGCCGCAGCGCAGATGGCCAAGGCCGGCTTGTCCGTCGATGCCTATGACCCCGTGCCGCAAATGGTCGACCTGGCCAGACGACACCCGGGCGTCGACGCACAACTGGCCGGGTTCGACGATGTAAGCGGCGTCGCTGTCTATGACGGCATCTGGGCCAATTTCTCCTTGCTCCACGCGCGCCGCGCAGAACTGCCCGGGCATCTGGGACGCATCGCCCGGGCGTTGAAGCCCGGCGGGCGGTTTCACATCGCGGTCAAGACAGGGACAGGTGAAGATCGGGATAACCTCGGCCGGTTCTATACCTATTACATGGAACCGGAGTTGACCGGTCTGCTCGAGGATGCCGGCCTGACTGTGAGCGATCGCCGCGAAGGCTGCGACCGGGGCCTGAGCGGCAAGAAAGAACCGTGGATCGCGCTGGTGGCCCATGCCTGATCTTTTCGCCTACACCGATGGCGCGTGCTCGGGCAACCCGGGGCCCGGCGGCTGGGGTGTCTTGTTGCAAGCCATGGACGGGGACACGCTTGTCAAGGAACGCGAACTCAACGGTGGCGAAGCGCTGACCACCAACAATCGCATGGAACTGCTCGCGGCCATCAACGCGCTGGAGTCTCTGAAACGCGCGAGCAAGATCACAATTGTCACCGACAGCAACTACGTCAAGAACGGGATTACGGCGTGGATTCAGGGCTGGAAGCGGAACGGCTGGAAGAATGCCGCCAAAAAGCCGGTGGCCAACGCTGAACTCTGGCAAAGGCTGGACGCAGCCAACGCGCAGCATGACGTGACGTGGGAATGGGTCAAGGGGCACGCCGGACATCCGGAGAACGAACGCGCCGATGAACTGGCGCGCGCCGGCATGGCACCATTCAAGTGAATCGATCGCCCTTTGCGGGCCAGGGTCTGGAGGACACACCTGTGAAACACGCACCAAGCACTTTTCTGATGGGACTTTTTCTGGGTGCCGCAAGCGCTGCCGCGCAGCCTTCTTTCAATTGCGAGAAAGCCGGGTCGGACGCTGAAGAGTTGATCTGCGCTGATGAGAGGCTATCAGAATTGGATCAACGCCTGGCGCAGACATACAAAACAGCGGTGTCTGCTGCAGAAAACCTTGATGCCGGCGCTGACACGGCGTTGAAAAACCTCCGTGCCAGCCAGCGCGGCTGGATCAAGGGGCGTGACGAGTGCTGGAAGGCGGACGATTTGCGCACTTGTATTGAGTCCTCCTATCTCATGCGCGAAGGTGTACTGGTCGCCACCTGGATCCTGCAGGAGCCCGCGACCATCGCGGCCTATTCCTGCGAGAACAATCCAGCCAACGAAGTGACGGCCTATTTCTTTGATACCGAATTGCCCGGCATCCGCCTCGAATACGGTGACGGAATCAAGACAGGTTCTTTGGTGCCGTCTGCCTCGGGCGCGAAATACATGACCGACTTTGGCGGCATGTTCTGGACGAAAGGCGACACCGCGCAATTTGCCTGGACCGAAGGCGAGGTCATGAACTGCCTGCGCACGCAGTAGCGCGTGCTTCACCACATCTGTCGGGTTGATGCATCTGCCGGATCGGACGCGGCGATGGTATTTGGCGCACCTTCGCTATGAGACTTGTCCGATCAGAAAGGCACGCGCCTCTGTCAGCGATGCATCGGTTTCGGTTGCGAGGGCCAGCACCATGGCGCCTGGAGCAGGAAAATAACAAGAGCCGCGGTCAGCGAACCTGTCCTGTCGCGCAACGCCTGAATAGTCCACGCCAGCAACTGGCGGCAAAAAAATCCCGAATATTCCGGAAAACGGGGTTGGATAACTGCGATACGACCGAACCCGGAACAGCACCAAGGGATGTCGAGGTATCCTGACAGCAGGCGGCGATATGAGCGTCGGCAGGACTCGCCGTCTTTGCTCTGGTCGATGCCGCGCCCGCCGCCGGTTTGCCGAGGGCGTCCAGGAGTCGGAGCGCATAGCGATCGGTGACGGTAGCCATCAAGTCCGCCTTGGTCGGAAAATGGTAGCGCACCGACGCGCTTTTCTTCCGATTTCCGAAGCGATATCTCGAAAACTTACAGCATCCGCCCCGCCCTTGCGCATTTGACGCTCGGCGACGTCGAGTAGCTGTTCTGCACGATCGAAATCAGAATGTCCGGGCTGTAGTCATCCATGAACAGGCAGAACCCTCGGCCTAGCGCACAAGCGCGGAATGCGAAGACCGATCTTGCAGCTTTTGCGCGCGGGCCGCACCGGACATCGTGACCCCAGAAATGGTTTGGCACGCCGTGTAAAAGCTGATTTGAACGTCTCGATGGAAACCACCATCCACTCCGGAGAAGACCGATGCGCAATGTGAAGAGATTTTTCGTCCCTTTCCACAGGATCAATCCGCCGCTTTGCGCGCTTCTGATCGTCGGATTACTTGTGGCCTGCTCGCGGCCGCCGGAATTGATTGGCGTCGACAATCCAGAGGTTCCTGTGCTGTCCGTTGCGGACGCGACGCGCCACAAGATATTTCTGGCCACCACCCGGAAAGGATCCGAAACCGTGGGGGCGCTATATTCTGCCGAACGCGCGCCAGAGCTTGGTCTTGCCTCTGTGACCGTTTCAGTGCCCCCCACGCACGTCACCGGACAGTTGGAACGGCCAAAGCGACTGCCGCCAGATCCGCGCTCCGAGTTTGCGATCGTGGAACCGACGATCTACGCAAATGACAATGCATTCATAAGACATGTTAACGACGAACTTGCAAAGCTGCCGCCCGGGCGTCGCGATATTCTTTTCTTTGTGCACGGATACAACAATACAACAAGCGATGCTGTCCTCAGGCTCGCCCAGTTTGTCGAAGACACGCAGTTCGACGGCGTGCCGATCCTGTTTGACTGGGCCTCAGCCGCATCGCTTTCCCGCTACGTATATGACCTGAATAGTGCATTGATTGCCCGGCCCAAGGTTGAACAGCTTGTTCAAATTCTAGGACGAACAACTGCGGACAATTACAACATCTTTGCTCATTCGATGGGCAGCCTGCTGGTGATGGAAACGTCTGTCTTGTTGGCCAGAGCAAACAGCCTCAATAGGCTGGGCAGATTGCGCACGGTCGTTCTCGCCTCGCCGGACATCGATATGGATCTTTTCAGGATACAACTTGACGAGATCGGCTATGTGCCTGATCGCTTCTATGTTCTTTTGTCCAAAGACGATGAAGCCCTGAGATTTTCTCGGCGCGTTGCCGGGGGCGTCCCACGGGTCGGCGCGGCAAATGCCGATGAACTGGCGGCGCTTGGCGTCGTCGCGATTGACCTGTCGGAAATAAACGATTCCAGTTCCGGCAGCCACTCAAAATTCGCCGGATCGCCCGAGGTCGTGCGGCTGATCGGGCGCGGGCTGAACGATCACTCGAATCTGGACCGCAATGAACGTGCCAATCAATTGGAGGGATTTTTGCAGGGAATCCCGATCAGAATATCGTTTTAATAGCATGGGGCGCGGCCCTGAGGGCTCGGCGCAGCATAGCCAAGCAAAATCAGAAAGAATAAGCCCGGGCGGGTGGCCCGCCCGGGCCAAAGCTCAAGCGATCAGGTCGAAGCGATCCGCGTTCATGACCTTTGTCCATGCCGCTACAAAGTCACGCACGAACTTCCCAGCATTATCGTCTTGCGCATAGACTTCGGCATAGGCCCGCAGGATCGAGTTTGAACCGAACACAAGATCGGCGCTTGTCGCGGTCCATTTGACCTGACCGGTCTTCCGGTCACGGATCTCATAGGTGCCGTCCGCCTCCACCGGATGCCAGCTGTAGGACATGTCGGTAAGATTGACGAAAAAGTCGTTTGTCAACTGACCGACCCGATCCGTGAATACACCATGTTGTGTGCCACCGTGATTGGTGCCAAGGACACGCATACCACCCAGCAGAACGGTCATTTCAGCAGCCGTCAGACCCAGCAGTTGCGCCTTGTCGAGCATCAACTCTTCCGGAGCGACGGCATAACGCTCTTTCTCGAAGTTCCGGAAACCGTCAGCCAGCGGCTCGAGAACGTCAAAGGAGTCGGCGTCCGTCTGCTCCTCCGTTGCGTCACCGCGACCCGGCGCGAAGGGAACCTCGACACTGTGGCCAGCCGCCTTGATCGCCTGTTCCAGCCCGACGTTGCCTGCCAGAACGATCACATCGGCAACTGACGCACCGGTTTCCGCCGCAATCGGCTCGAGGACGCCCAGCACCTTGGCCAGACGCTCCGGCTCGTTCGCCGCCCAGTCCTTCTGCGGCGCCAGGCGGATGCGGGCACCATTGGCGCCACCGCGCTTGTCCGAACCGCGGAACGTCCGCGCGCTGTCCCATGCGGTGGCAATCATCTCGGCTGAGGAAAGGCCACTTGCCGCGATCTTGGATTTGACAGCTTCCACATCATAGCCGGTGTTGCCCGCCGGGATCGGATCCTGCCAGATCAGGTCTTCGGCAGGGACGTCCGGGCCGTAATAGTTGGCTTTCGGGCCCATGTCGCGATGCGTCAGCTTGAACCATGCGCGGCCAAAAGTATCGGCGAAATACTCAGGGTCGGCGCGGAACTTCTGGCAGATCTCATTGTAGATCGGGTCGACCTTCATCGCCATGTCCGCGTCGGTCATGATCGGGTTGTGACGGATCGACGGATCGCTCGCGTCAACGGGCTTGACATCCTCCGGCATGTCGACGGGTTCCCACTGCCAGGCGCCGGCAGGTGATTTCTTCAACTCCCACTCGTATCCGAACAGGTAGTCGAAGTATCCCATGTCCCATTGCGTCGGATGCTGCGTCCAAGCCCCTTCGATACCGGACGTGAATGCATTTGCAGCCTTGCCTTCCTGACCGGGGTTCGCCCAGCCAAAGCCCTGCGCCTCGATCCCTGCGGCTTCCGGCTCGACGCCGATGTTGTCCACGGCCCCGCGCCCGTGCGCCTTGCCCACCGTGTGGCCACCGCAGGTCAGCGCGGCGGTTTCCTCGTCGTTCATCGCCATGCGGGCGAAGGTCTCGCGCACATGCAAAGCGGTCCGCGCCGGATCAGGATTGCCGTTCACGCCTTCGGGGTTCACGTAAATCAGGCCCATGTGTACTGCGGCCAGTGGATTATACAGTGTCGAGGTGTCGTCCAGATCGCCGTAACGGTTTTCCGACGGCGCCAGCCATTCGTTCTCAGCGCCCCAGTTCACATCGATTTCGGGTCCCCAGATGTCTTCACGCCCAAAACCGAACCCGAAAGTTTTCAGGCCCATCGACTCGTAAGCCATGTTGCCCGACAGAATGATGAGGTCCGCCCACGACAGGGCATTGCCGTATTTTTTCTTGACCGGCCACAGCAAGCGGCGCGCCTTGTCGAGGCTCGCATTGTCCGGCCAGGAGTTAAGCGGCGCAAAGCGGATGTTGCCTGACCCGGCGCCACCGCGGCCATCTCCCATGCGGTACGAACCCGCCGCGTGCCAGGCGAGGCGGATCATCAGGCCGCCATAATGACCCCAATCCGCCGGCCACCAGTCCTGGCTTTCGGTCATCAGCGCCTTCACGTCTTCT
>JASFFN010000024.1:0-9948 GCA_050124275.1 Roseobacter sp.
GTCTTGCTAAGTGGCGGACAAAACAGGCGTGCTGAAGTGTGGCTGCGTCTCATGCACCCGGACGCTCAATGCGGCGCGTATACCCGCAAGACACCGTCGTGCCGGCATGCTACTGGTGCTCCAGAATGCGGGGCGCTTCTTCGTTGCGAGATTTACCGCCGAGCATCTCCACCTCTTTGTATTTTTGACAAACGGCGAAATGTCACGAAGAACGCATGTCGCCCCGGTTAATTGATGTGTCAGACGGAACGCATCCGTGACCCAGAGCGTATGTAGTGTAAGTAAGTTTTTGAAGCGGCGCGGGAGGCTGCTGACTGAAGAACGGGGCGGAAGACACCGTTTCGCACTCCGCCGATTGCAATTGCGCCATAGCCTGAGGAAGAGACGCACGAATGCCACATAAACAAGATAACATGGAAAAACCCATTCCGGACCCGGAAAGCGGTGATGTGCCCGCCGGGCCGGGAGATGCAGGGGCTACTGATAAACCAAGACTGAACAAAGGAAGTCCTGGCACGGAACAAATGAAAACATCGCGTCTAGTGTGGGTGCTCGCAGCGACCCTCGCGATTGCTCTATTGGCCTATGTGCTTCTTTAGCCGGCGCGATGGTGTCGTGAACTTCACAAAGCGTTGAATAGATGACCGGGTCATACGAGAGCCCGAAGTAACACCGGCAGCGCCGCCGACGTGCGCATTCTGACGAGCCTTTCGGACACAGATCTGGAACGGAACGCAATCCGATCTTCGTGTTCAAGAAGCGCCACGGAAATTTTTGAACTCGCATTTCCGGTTCGAAACCGACGGCGTCCTGAAAAGTTGGTCGGTGCACACCCACACAGTCCACAACGCCGTGATAGCTGCGATTACCGGATCATGTCCCTAGTGCGATTGCTGGTCCTATGCGTTCCGCACTATAATTTACGTAAGAATAGACGTTTCGACGGTTCGGCAATGCAAATGACAGCACCCGCCCCGGACCAGAACAGAACTGAGTGTTTGGCTATGAAAAAGAATGAAGTTTCGCGATATTCCAAAACTGGCCTGACGGCACGGCCAAAATCGAGCGCGGGAGAAATCGAAGCCTTTCTGCGTCAGGCGAGAGATCTGGTGCCGCTGGCAAGCGTGGCCCGAGGACGGCTGATTTTTGCCCTTGATGCCACAATGAGCCGGCAGCCCACTTGGGACATGGCTTGCGCGCTGCAAGGGGAAATGTTCTCGGCGGCCGCCGCCGCAGGTAATCTCTCGGTGCAACTGGTCTATTTCCGCGGCCTGCGCGAATCCCGCGCATCCGGCTGGGTCGACAATGCCGAAAGCTTGCGGGCTTTGATGGAAAAGATCGATTGCCGGGGTGGCCTGACGCAGATCGCCAGAGTTCTGTCTCATGCAAAGCGGGAATCCGAGAAGCACCCTGTGTCGGCCTTGGTATACGTCGGCGATTCAATGGAAGAAAACATCGACGAATTACTTGGACTGGCCGGCGAACTGGGCCTGCGCGGCGTCAAGGCGTTTGTCTTCCACGATGGCCGCGACCCGAATGCCAAATTCGCGTTCCGCCAGATTGCCAAGCTGACCGGCGGCGCCTGCTTGCCGTTCGACAGAAACTCGGCAGCGGAGTTGCAGGCGCTGCTCGTTGCCGTCGCCACCTACGCCGCCGGCGGCCGCAGAGCCTTGGAGGCCATGGACGGCGAAACGGCAAAACGTCTTCTGGCCGATATGCGCTGATGCAACCAATCCTGACGATTGTAACCAGCGCTTTTGCCTTTGTCTCAACGGTCTGGGTCGTATCCCGGATGCTGCGATCTGTTTTTCCCAAAGCCTCGCAAAATTCGCTTGGTGTTGTGCTGATTGCAGCTGCGATTTGGATGTTGTTCTTTCGCCTGTTCGCTGTTTCCCTTGTTCTGTTCATCCTCGGCGCCGCAATGCTTGCGACTCAAAAAACAGCAAAGCCCCGAGGCGCGCAGACGCAACAATCTCGGGTGCGCTCAGCGCATCTCGAGATGACCCTCGATCATGACAGCGGCGACATCGATGGGCGAATTCTCTGCGGACCTCATGAGGGGCGAATCCTTTCCGAACTGTCTCTGTCAGACCTGCTGAAGCTGCTTTCAGAAATACAAGTCGACGACCAATCGTTGAAGCTGCTGGAAACCTATCTCGATCGCGCCCATCCGGACTGGCACGATCACGCAGCCCGGAGCGCACAGGACCACGGCACTCCGTCGCCTCACGCGAGCGACATGAGCCGGGAGGAGGCATACCGCATTCTGGGACTAGAGCCGGGCGCGACGGAAGCCGAAATCCGCGGTGCCTATCATCGGCTTATCAAGAGGCTGCATCCGGACAGAGGTGGTTCAGCAGTCCTGACGGCCCAGATCACCGCCGCAAGAGACCGGCTCCTTGGCGAGTTGTAGATCGCGTAGCGGTCTGGATGGCAACGTAAATTTTTCTTTATAAGTTCGCACAACGCCCGTTCAGCGATGGGGATAGGTGACCGGCGAGCTTGGTGGCGTTTTCACAGTGGATTGGACTTCGGCCGATTTGACCGATTTGGATGTCCGGTTTGGGGAAAATCGTGCTGCGCCGCCACAGGCAATGCCGTGATACGGTCGGGCGATCAAGGCGATTTTCGCTGCACCCGCATCAGGCGGAAAAGTCCGCTTTGCAGACCTTGGTGCAGACTGCGGCGAATGACCGGGGCGAGCCCATTGTGTTGAAAATGTCGGTGTTTGGGCGAAAATAGCCAACTCGGCAGAAAATCGTCCCGCCAAAATGCCACTCTGCAAACAACGTTCGCCAGAGAGCAAGCGGGACCAAGCCGAGACCCCGCGCGATCAGGCTTCAAGACCATGAAAGATGCCCAACGTTTGTGCTTCATGACCCACTGCTCTCACTTTGGTCAAATCCGGGCACAAATCCTTTCTGGTGGCGCGCTGCGCGGACATGCTGCACAGTCGGTGCGAGATTCAGAATTGCAGGGGCAAGACAGCGTTATGAACGAGATCAACAATCCCGCAGTGCTCCGGGATGTCACACAAGTGTTCGAGCAATATGAGGCCGCGTTGACTGGAAACGACATAGCCACGCTCGATGCTTTGTTCTGGGCCAGCGATCACGTTGTCCGCCTTGGGGCCACTGAAAACCTCTATGGCCATGATCAGATCCTCGCCTTTCGCAAGGCGCGCCCGTCAAAGGGACTCGATCGCAGTCTGCGCAATACGGTGATCACCACGTTTGGCACGGAGTTCGCAACCGCCTGCACAGAGTTCACGCGCCCCGGCACGGACAGGATTGGCCGACAGACGCATAGCTGGGTCCGCCTTGCCGACGGGTGGAAGATTGTGGCGGCGCATGTGTCATGGATGGACGCGTCATGACCCCTGCAGATACAGTCAACGCTTTCGTCAGCACCTTTGCCCTGCCCGGCGCAGCGAAGGGGCCGCTGGCCGGGCGCACCTTTGGCGCAAAGGACCTCTTTGACATCGATGGCCATGTCACCGGCTACGGCAACCCGGACTGGGCGCGCACCCATATCCCTGCGACGGCCACGGCTCCTGCGGTACAGGCGCTGCTGGACGCGGGCGCGACCCTACTGGGCAAAACCCACACGGATGAGTTGGCCTACAGCCTGATGGGGGCCAACGCGCATTACGGCACGCCGGTCAACAGCGCCGATCCACGCCGCGTGCCGGGGGGCTCCTCCTCGGGATCGGCGGCCGCAGTGGCCGCCGGGCTGGTCGACTTTGGGTTGGGTAGCGACACTGGCGGCTCGGTCCGGATCCCCGCCTCGTTCTGCGGGGTCTGGGGACTGCGCACGACGTTTGGATTGATTCCGCTGGAAGGCGCGATGCCGTTCACCGCTTCCTTCGACACGGTCGGATGGTTCGCGCGCAACGCCGCCACCATGGCAGCCGTCGCCGACACCTTCGGGTGTCCCGAAGGCCCGGGGCCGACGCGCCTTTTGCTGCCCGTCGATATCTGGGCGCGCGCCGATCCCGCCTGCGTGGCCGCGATGGCGCCTGCCATGGCCCGGCTGCAGGCGCATCTGGGTCCAGCCACACCGATCGTGCTTGCACCAGACGGCCTTGGCCATTGGCGCGAGACGTTCCGCATCTGTCAGGCGGCCGAGATATGGCAGGCGCTTGGGGACTGGATTACCGAACATCGTCCGCACTTTGGCCCCGGCATCGCCGAGCGGTTCCAGATTGCTGAAACGATTGACGCAGCCACATGGGCCAGCGCCCGCGCGGCCCATGAAACCATACGTACTCGCATGATCGAGGTTGTGACTGAGGACGCCGTGCTAGTGCTGCCGACGGCGCCAGCCCCTGCCCCGCTGCTGACCGAAGCGCCAGATGCCCTTGACGAGTTCCGGCAACGCGCCTTCGAATTGCTGTGCCCCGCGGGCCTGTCAGGCCATCCGCAACTGTCCGTCCCGGTCGGTGTGGTTGAGGGCGGCCCCGTGGGGATGAGCTTGCTCGGCGCGCCCCGGCAAGACCGGCAACTGATCGCGCTCGCGAACGCTGCCGGGTTACACGGAGCCTAGTCCGGCTTTGGGATCGCGTCGCACGTGACGCAGTAGTTAAAGATTTCTCCGGCGCGCGTCAGCCAGATATCGTCATGATGGGCGCAGATATGCTGCAAGACCCCGCGCAGCGCGCGCAGCCGGTAGGGCTGGCCGACTAGATAGGGATGCAGCGCGATCCCCATGACCAATGGCTGATGCACCGATTGCTCAAGCATCTCATCGAAGTTGTCGCGCACCATATCGGCAAAAGCCTGCGCGCCATCCTTGCGCGCCACGATCGACGGAATGTCGTTGGCCTCCTGCGGGTAAGGAATGGATAAGAGCGGTCCGTGCTTTGTGCGCATCCAGACCGGTTGATCGTCCATGGCCCAGTTCAGCGTGTAGCCATACCCGGCTGCTTTCAGCAGGTCCGGCGTGGCATGGCTTTCCGCGATCCAGGGCGACAGCCAGCCTTTGGGCGGGATGCCTTCGGCCCGCGTCAGAATTGCTGTTGCTTCTGCGATCAGAGTGGCTTCTTCGGGTTCCGGCAGCACACTCTGGCGTTCGGCATTGGTGCGCCCGTGGCCGACCACCTCATCCCCGCGGGCACTGTAGGCCGCCATCAGGTCCGGGGCGTAGTCATACATGGCGGAATTCGCCAGCACGCTTACCGGCACGTCCAAAGCATCGAACATGTCCCGCATCCGCCACGCGCCGACCCGGTTGCCGTAATCGCGCCACGCGTAGTTCAAAACATCGGGCTGTGGTCCACCGGGGGCAAGCTCGGCCCCCAACCCCTCGCCAAAAGCGAAGTGTTCGAGATTGAGGCCGATATAGACCGCCAGACGCTTCCCTCCCGGCCATGCATAGTCCGGGCGGTTCGTGATGGCGCTGTAATCATAGCGCCCGTGGGTCGTCAATCTGCTCAAAGAGGGGCCTCCGCAAGCCCGGCCTTTTGGAGCAGGATCTCTGCGCTGTCGTTCCAGACCTGGGTGCTTACGATCTTTCCGTCGCGTACGACGAAAATGTCGATATAGCGGTTGGTCTCGAACGCGCTGCCGTCCTTCCACTCGCCGAAAAGGTAGCCAGTATTATAGACATGCACGTCGCCTGTCTCCGGGTCCAGTGCTGCGTCGGTGCGCAGAAACTTCTTTTTTACCCATGTGTAGCGCTTGGCGTTGAAAGCCGTGCAATCCGCCGGGGCAGAGAACTGCCGCCCACCGGTAAATGTGATCGTCAAGCCATCGGCCACGTACTTCGCGGCACCTTCCGGGTCGGGCACCATCGAGCGTTCCAGATAAGCCTCAACGATGGCCTTGGCGGCGGTGACGGGATCGGTACGAATATCCATGGTTCTTCCTTTCGAACATGGGGCCAAAATGCTCAACATGCGCCCCGAAGAAATCCGGGACGCACGTCACTGTCACGTCAGGCGCTCAGTTGATGCTGACTTCGAGCTGACGCTCCGAGGCCGGTGGCAGGAACGAACCATCAAAGATCTCGGCGGCGGTAGGCGTCGCCTCAAGGCCGTAACCTTCCACGATCAGCGAGATGGAACGGGTCAGACGCTCCTCAACCAGACCGCCGATGCCGGTTTCGGCGGTCTCTGGCGCGTTCATCAGCTTGGTCAGTGCGAATTCAAGACGAGCGCGCTCCAGTTCAGCGTCCACGAGGTTGTCAAAGGCCATGATTGCCTCGACCGCTTCGTCCTGGTTCTTGGTGATTTCCATAGTGGCCTTGGTCACGGCACGCACCAGTCCGGCGACGGCTTCGGGGTTTTCCGCCATCAGTTCGCGTGACACCATCATGCCGTTGGAATAGAGGTCCATGCCGTAGTCTTCATAGTTCAGCCAGGTGAAGTCTTCTGCCGGGTCCTTGCCGTTGGCGATCAGGTTGAACCAGCTGGACACGGTGAAGGTATAGGCACCATCGATATCGCCGCGGATCAGCATCGGCTCTTGCAGGTTCGGGGCAAGGGACTCGTACTTAACCGAGTCAATGTCGATGCCGTTCAGACGGGCAAAGACCGGGAACAGGCGCGTCGTCGGCGTGCCTTGTGCACCACCCAGAGTCTTGCCTTCCAGATCCTTCGGGGACGTCACACCGCTGTCTTTCGGCACGGCGATGGCAAAGGGCGGGCGGTTCCACATCTGAAACACCATTACAGGCGCTTCACCGGGCCGGGCGGCGGCATTCTGGATGATCGCGTTGATGTCGCCAAAGCCCGCGTCATAGGCACCGCCCATGATCCGCGTGACCGTCGCAGCCGAGCCTTCGCCCTGGTCGATGGTGACGTTCAGGCCTTCTTCCTCGAAGTAGCCCTTGTTGAGGGCGACCAGGAACGGTGCGTCGGAGCCTTGGGTCTTCCACCCCAGCGTGAACCGGATATCGGTCATCTCAGCCATCGCGGGCAGGGCCCCGGCCAGCACGCTGAGCACTGTACCAAACAAAGTGTACTTCATGGTCTTCATCCCTTTTGGTTGTATCGTTGGAGGTGGTGGATTTGAGGTGCGGATCAGGTTACCGCGATGTCGTTGCCGCGGGTGGCCCAGCCCGTTACGCGCCGCTCAAGCAAAGAGAACAGAGCGTAGAGAATAACGCCCATGATTGCGAGCAGGATCAGCCCGGAAAACACCAGCGAGACCTGGAAATTCGACGATGCTGACATCATCACGAACCCGATCCCCATGTTGGACGCGACTGTCTCGGACAGGACGGCGCCGACGAAGGATAAGGTGATGGCGACTTTAAGCGACGCAAAGAAGTAGGGCATCGCGCGGGGCAGCCCGACGTTCCAAAGTATCTCGGTCTTGGACGCGCCCATGGTTTTCAGCACGTCTTCGAGTTCCGGCTCGGTTGTGGCGAGGCCGGTGGCGATGTTTACAACAATCGGGAAGACGCAGATCACCATTGCGGTCAGGACCGCTGGCGTTGTGCCGGACCCGAACCAGAGCACGAAGATCGGCACGACCGCCACCTTCGGGATAGACGAGAAACCGACAAGCAAAGGATAGGCCACGGCATAGGCCACTTTCGACGTGCCCACGATCACGCCCAGCGTCACCCCAATTGCCACGCCAAGGCTGAAGCCGAACAGCGTGGAATACAGGGTTTGCAGGATATGTGGCCATAGGACTGGAAAGCGGGTCCACAGCGTCACGGCAATCTCCGACGGGCGCGGCAGCACAAGGTCAGAGACATTTAGGATAATGCACAGCACCTCCCACAGCAGGAAAAACCCGATGATCAGAGAGGTGGACAAGAAGCGGATACGCAGTTTGTCAGACATGGGTTCGGACCTCAGGCGCTGCGAACCTGGGCGATCAACTCGCGCAAGCTCTGGGTCATTTCGACGAATTCGGGGCTGTAGATCGTGGCGATATCGCGCGGCTGGGGAATCGACATCGGCTCGTCCGAGATGATGCGCCCGGGGCGCGCGCTCATTACGCAGATACGGCTGGCAAGGAAACCAGCCTCACGCAGGTCGTGCGTCACCAGCAACACGGTCGGTTTCCGATCAAGATAGAGGTCCTGCATGATCTGCCATAGTTCTTCGCGCGTGAACTGATCAAGCGCGCCGAACGGCTCGTCCAAAAGCAGCAGGTCCGGTTCGTGGATCAGCGCCCGGCACAGGTTGGACCGCTGCAGCATCCCGCCCGACAGCTGCCAAGGGTAGTGGTTGGCGAACCCCTGCAGGCCGACCTGTTCCAGCAAAGCATGGACCCGGTCGCGGTAGGCGCCCTTCTTGTCCTGACGGTACGTCCGCTTGAACGGTTCCACGATCTTGAGCGGCATCATGATGTTCTGCTCAATTGTCAGCCACGGCAGCATCGTGGGGTTCTGGAACGCCATGCCGATGCGCAACTGCCTGATCGAAGCCTCTCGGCCGCCAACCAACACGACGCCGGACGAAGGCTGGATCAGGTTGCTGACCAGCTTGAGAATCGTGGATTTGCCGCAGCCTGAGGGGCCGACAAGTGCGAGAAATTCTCCCGAGGCCATCTTCAGCGTCGTAGGCGACAGCGCCGTTACAGCCTTTTCGCCACTGCCAAAGACAACGGACGCTTGCTGTAGTTCGATCGCAGGCCGCATATTGACGCTGGCAGGCGCTGCGGTTGGCGCGGCGGGATCGGGGATGCTGGGTGTCATGTTCATGCCCGCTGTCATGACTCCATGGGTCCAGCTCGGGAACCCCTTAAGTAAACAGGCGACGAATTATATCTTGAACGCCCATATTTTGGGCGGAAAATTCGGGGGATGCCAGCGGATTACTCATATGCGGTGGCATACAATGCGCGAAAGTCATGCATTAGCCGGATGATTCGCCCTTTGACAGCGCCGATGACACCAGCGTGACCACATGCGCCCGTCGCGCGGCGCGCCAATCTGACGCCATGACATCGGTGCCGAATGTGACCGAAAGTGTGTGGGCCGCGTTGATGTGATGCGCACTAAGCGCAACTATGCTGACATAAAGTTGCAGCGGATCGACCCCGGCGCGGAACACGCCTTCGGCCACGCCACGCTGCAGAACAGTCGCAATCTTGTCGATCAGGGGATTGGAGATATCGGTGATCTCGGTGATCTGCCGCAAGAACTGCCCGCCCAGCAGGTTCTCGCTGCGCGTGATGGTGACGAATGGCCCATTCTCATCGAAGAAGTCGAAAGTGAATTCTGCCAAACGTACAATCGCCTCGCTGGGCGGCAGCGCCTCGAGGTTCAAATCGGATTCCCTGTCACGGATCTCGGCATAGATCTGGCGGAGCGCGGCAAGGTAAAGATCGTCCTTACTGCCAAAATAGTGATAGATCAGGCGCGAGTTGCACGCCGCGCGCTGCGCGATCTTGTGGATCTTTGATCCGTCATAACCGTGCGCGGCGAATTCCGTCAGCGCCGCCTCAAGGATCTGCGCCTTCGTGCGCTCGGGATCACGCGAACGGACCTCTTTGCCATTTCGAACTGTCGAAGCCATGGCGCAGCGCTAGCAGACGAAAGCATGTTAGCCAAGTTGCCGTCGGCTCTGCGCGGTATCGTTGCCTGAAAACCAAAAATGCGAAAGATCTTTGAAACTACCCTACATCCTTTTGAAGGGTAGGTAAGAAACCTGAATCATTTCTGCTCCAACGCGCTTCAAATTGACAAACCCGCACTGCTGCCAAACACACGACACGGGTGAAGAACGGCGATTTCAGATTGCACATACAGTGAACACGACGCTGTTAAAGAAATTGAAAGAAAGAGACACCCCGTGCAATACATTACGGGACAGACGTAATATTTACCATTCAACGGCAACTATGCACAGTCTTTCAGACCTCGGTTCCAGCCGCAGCATTGGTGACTTTGGGCTGATTGTGTTCTCTAATTCCGCAAGAGGGTTTGAGCATTTTTTGTTCCTGCCGGTTCCAGTGTTCTCTTCGCAGTCGGTGTGGTGCCTCTGCA
>JASFFN010000025.1:0-9857 GCA_050124275.1 Roseobacter sp.
TGCGACAATGCCTCCTCTGCATCAAACGGGCCGGACCAGATCCGGCGCAGTTCCCGCACATGGGCAAAGCACCCGAGGACCCGCCCCAGATCCCGCGCGACGGACCGAACGTAACCGCCTTTTCCGCAGACCATTTCGAGCGTTGCGTGATCAGCATCGGGCCGGTCGGTCAAAAGCAGGCTGTCCACATAAAGGGGACGCGCTTGCAACTCCATCGACTCGCCGTCGCGGGCGCGCTTGTAGGCCCGTTCCCCGTCGATCTTCACGGCTGAAAACTGCGGAGGCACCTGTTCGATGTCCCCGACGAAGGTGTTCAGAGCGTCCTTGATTTCCTCATCGGTCGGACGTTCGTCGCTCCTGTGTATGACTTCGCCTTCTGCATCGTCCGTATTGGTCGCCTCACCGAACCGGACGACGAAGGAATAGGCTTTGAGCGCATCCGTCACGTAGGGAACCGTTTTCGTCGCTTCTCCCAAGGCGATGGCCAGAACGCCTGTCGCTTCAGGGTCAAGTGTGCCCGCGTGCCCGGCTTTTTTGGCGTCAAGGGCCCAACGAACCTTGTTGACAACAGCCGTTGACGTCACGCCAGCGGGCTTGTCGATAACGAGCCATCCCGAAATATCCCGACCTTTGCGCCTGCGTGCCATGTCACCCCCTGTCACTACCATTCCGGCGTGCTGATACCCTTCCGGGGCGGGGCTGCAAAGGCCCTGCGGCCGTTCGGTACGCGATTTGCGCCGTCTTCGGGCATGTTCACAGAAAGTTATTCGGCTCTGGCCGTAACGCCAATGATCGGACCGAGCGCGAACCCGAAGTCGTTGCGTCCCAGTTGCGGCGCGTAGAGCCTTGACACCTTGCCGTCGAAATAGAGCGCGTTTCGCACGCCCAGATAGTCCCGAAAGAAAAGGCCGAACGTATAGAAATTCACCGGCACATCAGAAATGGCAAAAATGGCCTCACGCCCGTCCGCCGACGTCCCGACGCCGTTGCGGATGTAGCGGGACGTCCCGTCGCGCAGAAACCTCGGGTGAAGCTCGCCGTCAACCACCAGCATCGGGCCCGATTGGGTCGCGTGTATACAGTCCGGCTTTGCGTCGATGTATTGCAGTGTTTCGATCACATCCGCGCGCGCGTCGCGCAGGCACAGCACACCATTGGGCAGAAGTCCGAAATTGCCAGGTCCGGCATTCGGAATGACGCGCCGGAGTTCCTGTCCGTTTTCGATATAGTGGCCCACAGGCGAGCGGTCGTCATGATACATGCCCGCGTTCATCGCGAAGACGAGCTGCTCACCTTTTGAGGCGAGCGCGCTGTCGATGGCGCTGAAATGGCCATAGATTTCGCCATGTTCATCCCGCAGAAACAGTGAAAGTTTTTCCCGTGTCAGGTCGACCTCGCAAATCGTGTAGGGCGCATCCTTGAAATAAACCTGCTCGCATGTCACGGCGTGTGCGGCCGACCCCGCGATGCCGATCCAGGCTGTAATCGTGACCAGAGGATTCATTCACCGCCGCTTTCTTCACCCGCTTTTTTGTCCGTGTCCCGCCGTACCTCCGCGCGGTTGAGGATTTCGCGGGTCTGATCCATGCGATCGAAGGTTTCGTCGAGCTTGAATCTCAGGTCCGGCGCAAATTTCAATGTCAATTTACGCGCGACCAGACGGCGAAGCTCGCCTCTGTTGCGCGCAAGCAGCCCGATCACCTCGTCTTTCCCTTGGCCGCCCAGCGGCAGCACGTAGGCGGTCGCGATTTTCAGATCGGGCGAGGTTCTCACTTCGCCGACGGTGATGGAAAGTCTGTTCAGGTCGGCATCATGCACGTCGCCGCGCGCAAGAACGTCGGAGAGGGCGCGGCGTATGGTCTCGCCGACGCGCAATTGACGTTGGGAGGGTCCGGACCCTTCGTGAAATTTGTTTCGTCCCATACGCCCCATCTACGCGCTCACTGAGCCTTTGCCAAGCGCTCGCGGGCGCGGTAAGACGCGTCGTCGTAATCCGCGAAGAGGGGCTGACATGGACAATCCGATGAAGATCGCTGTCATGGGTGTTTCGGGACGCATGGGCCGGATGCTGGTCGAAACGATTGACGACATCGGCGATGTTGTCCTGTCCGGTGCCGTGGAACGTCCGGGGCATCCGTGGATTGGAAAGGACCTCGGCGAGGTGCTGGGCGCCGCGCCGCGCGGTGTTATTGTCGGCGAAGATGCCAGGGCAGCGCTGGGCGATGCGGAAGCGGTGATCGACTTCACGTCTCCATCGGGAACCGTGGCAACCGCGGCTGCCGTGGCCGACGCAGGTGCGATACATATCATTGGCACGACCGGGATGACGCCCGAAGACATCGGGCTTTTGGACAAGGCGGCAGAGAGCGCGACGATCGTACGGGCCGGCAACATGAGTCTTGGCGTGAACTTGCTGGTACAGATCACCAGACGCGTCGCGGCCGCACTGGACGATGACTTCGATATCGAAGTGATCGAAGCGCATCACAACAAAAAGGTGGATGCTCCGTCCGGCACTGCTCTGATGCTCGGCGAGGCCGCAGCTGAAGGTCGCGGTGTCGCCTTGACGGACGTGGCGGAGCGCGGGCGCGACGGCATCACAGGGGCCCGCAGGAGGGGCGACATCGGATTCGCGGCCATACGCGGAGGTGACATAATCGGAGAACACGATGTGATGTTCGCGGCCGCAGGCGAACGCATCATCTTGCGTCATGTGGCTTCCGACCGGTCCGTGTTCGCCCGCGGGGCGGTCAAGGCCGCGCTTTGGGCCAGAGGCCGTGCGCCCGGCGCATATGATATGACGGACGTGTTGGGCTTGAAGGACGAAAAATAGCAAACTATCTGTCAAGACGTGATCCAAGGCGGTGCCTCGCCCGTAGCAACATTATCTGTGCTGATGGGAGCCCTGACAGATGCGCAAAATGGTAAACACGGCAGTTGTTGTAACTACACTCTCGGCAGCCGTTCCGGCGGCCGCGGAGTTTTCCAAAATCGACAGTGAGGATGCCTTCGTCGCGCTGATCGCCGGCAAGGAACTGAAGCGGCCGTTTGTGAATCTCGAAGTCACGCCCGACGGTGAGATTTCGGGCTACGGTGCTGCATGGCCGGTTACCGGAAAATGGACGTGGGACAACGGATACTTTTGTCGGGATCTTTTCTGGGGTGAGGACGCGCTGGGGTACAACTGCCAGGAAGTGATGGCGACCGGTGACCGCATTCGCTTTACGTCAGACAAGGGGCAGGGGGATTACGCGGATTTCCGGATCCGCTGACGACATTGCCGGAGCGGGAGCACCGCGTTTTCAGAAGTCGACCGCAATCCCCTTTTTCTCCCAATCGCCGTAACGTACAGGTTCGGGGCCATCGCGCCCCCCGAGTTCCGGCGGCAAATCAAGCTTTTTGGCCTGTTTCCGCCGCTCTTCGGCCTCTGCCAGAGCGCGTTGCGCCGCGGGCGGCAGGTCTTGTTTCGGTTCATCTTCAGAGTGCTTTTTCATTTCGCGCTGTCCTCTGTGCCTGCTCCTGATATACGTGCAACCTGCGTGGCGGCAACCCACTCGCGACGACTGGAGTATGTGAAACTCATGGCAGATACAGGATTGCAGGCCCGAAAAAGTGCCGTCTATCTGATGGATCAGATACTGGAAGAAGGCCGTTTGATGTCCGAGTTGCTTGCCGCCGGCGCTCTCGACAACCTCCCGCCGTCCGAGCGGGCGCGTGCCGCGCGTCTGGCGCAAGAGACATTGCGTGGTCTGGAGCGCGCAGACCGCATTTTGCAAAAATACCTGAAAAAATATCCGCCCATGACTGTGCGCAACGCGCTGCGGATCGGAACCGTCGAACTTTGCGCTGGAGAAGCGGCGCATGGCGTCGTGAACTCTTTCGTGGAGCTGGTATCGCGCAACAAGAAGTTTGGTCAACTCAAAGGCCTGACAAACGCCGTTTTGCGAAAAGTCGCCTCGGAAGGCCCCGCCGCGTGGGGCAAACTCAGAGCGCCCCGCCTGCCGAAATGGTTGCGCGGACCTTTGGTCGATGCATGGGGCGCTGATGCTGTTGCGGCAATTGAAGCCGCGCATTTTCAATCGGCGCCTCTGGACCTCACGGCGAAGACTGATGCGGCCCATGTGGCGCGTTTGACGGGTGGAGTGGTTTTGCCGACCGGGTCGGTCCGCGTCGCAGAAACAGGTCAGGTGTCGGCCATGCCCGGTTTTGCGGACGGCGCGTGGTGGGTGCAGGACGCTGCCGCGGCGATCGCGGTGAGAATTCTTGCGCCGCAAAAAGGAGAAAAGGTACTGGATTTATGCGCGGCGCCGGGGGGAAAGACCATGCAGCTTGCGGCGGCGGGTGCCGATGTGACGGCAGTCGACGATTCTCCTTCACGCATGAAACGGATTGAAGAAAACCTCACCCGCACAGGATTGCGCGCGAAACTTTTGGTGCAGGACGCGCGCCAGACCAGCGGCGTGTTCGATGCGGTTTTGCTGGACGCGCCGTGCTCCGCTACCGGTACGATCCGCCGGCATCCGGATTTGCCCCATGCCAAGGACGGCTCGGAGTTCGGGGCCCTGATCGATCTGCAGTCCGAACTGATCGATCACGCATGGACCCTGGTGAAACCCGGCGGGCGCATGGTGTTTTGCACATGTTCCCTGCTGCCCGATGAAGGCGAGGTGCAGGTCGAGCAAGCCTTGCAGCGGCATCCGGACATGCGCGTCGAGGCCGATGCCGTGAATGTCCCGGGTATTCAAAGTGACTGGCGGACCGAAGAAGGCGGTCTGCGGCTCAGGCCTGATTACTGGTCGGAACAAGGTTACATGGACGGTTTCTACATGGCGTGTCTGAGAAAAACCGAATGATCGCCACTGGCGCTTTAGGGGCTTTCGACCAAAACGACGGATGACTCTGTGCACGCGGCAAGTTATCATTGCCTGACAAAGCGCCGCCAGAGCGCGTCAGGCAGAGATTATGATGTCCCACAACAACAGTTTTGCGGCCAGAAAAACCCGTTTCCTGAACAGGTGGCAGGCGGCGCGCGTGGGACGCATGAAGGCGCATGCTGTCGGATTTGTCTCGACACCCGAGCCGCGTACGATCGGCAGTTTTGCGCGGGGGCGGCAGCTTTTGGCCGGAAATTTTCTGTTCGCTGGGCATTTGCTTGAACAAAAGGATGCCGATCTTTGGACTCTGCCGTCGCCCAACAAGGACTTCGCACTGGAATTGCAAGGTTTCGAATGGCTGGACGATCTTGCAGCCGTCGGAGATGCGGCAGCGCGCGAAGTGGCGCAGAAATGGTTGCATGGCTGGATTGCGCGCTACGGAGACGGGCGGGGGCCAGGCTGGAGCCCTGAACTCACGGGGCGACGGGTCATCAGGTGGATCCATCACGCGATTTTCCTGCTCCGCGGATGCGACACGACGCAGAGCGATGCCTTTTTCCAAAGCTTGATGCGGCAAACGCATTTTCTGTCCCGCCGCTGGTCCGGTGCCCCGCATGGCTTGCCCCGTTTTGAAGCCCTGACCGGGCTCGTTTATGCGAGCCTGTCCCTTGAAGGCCTGCAGGCCATGGGGACACCCGCCGTCAAGGGTCTGGCGAGGGAATGTCAGACGCAAATCGATGATCAGGGAGGATTGCAATCGCGCAATCCGGAAGACCTGCTGCGGGTCTTCACATTGCTGACATGGGCGGCTGCTGTTCTGTCCGAGGCGAATTACACCCCAACTGCAGAACATAAAAACGCCATTGAACGGATCGCCCCGACCTTGCGTACCTTGCGCCATGCCGATGGCGGACTGGCCAGATTTCATGGGGGCGGGCGCGGCGCCGAAGGCTGGCTGGATCACGCCCTGGCAGAGTCGCGCGTGAAGTACCGGCAGCCTGAAGGTTTGTCGATGGGCTATGCGCGGCTGGCGGCCGGCCGCACAACCGTGATCGTGGATGCCAGTGCCCCACCAAGTGGTCCCGCGTCCTTCAATGCGCATGCTTCGACGCTGGCGTTCGAGTTGACCTCGGGCCGGCGGCAGTTGATCGTGAATTGTGGATCGGGCCGCACGTTTGGTCCCGCGTGGCGACGCGCCGGGCGCGCAACGCCATCGCATTCAACCCTGTCGCTGCAAGGCTATTCAAGTGCTCGTCTCGGACCGCTGGATCCCGAAACCGGGCGCGAAGAGCTCATCGAAGGTCCCCGGCATGTTCCTGTCGAAATTGCACAGGCGCTCGACGGACTTCAGTTCAAAGGTGGCCATGACGGGTTCGTCCCGACGCATGGCCTGACCCATGCCCGAACCCTCGAGATTACATTCGACGGGCGTGGCGTTGCCGGGGAAGACATGCTTCTTGCCATGACGGATGCTGACAAACGCCGTTTGGATCTGGCGCTGGACGCAACAAAACTCGCCGGTATCGCCTTCGACATACGGTTTCATCTGCATCCGGAAGTGGACGCGACGATTGATCTGGGTGGCGCGGCCGTTTCGATGGCGCCGAAAAGCGGCGAGATCTGGGTGTTCCGGCACGATGGCGGACAGAAACTGCATATTGAACCGTCCGTTTATCTGGAAACGGGCCGTCTGAAGCCGCGCGCCGCAAAACAGATTGTTCTTTCCGGTCGGGCTATGTCATACGCCACCCGTGTCCGCTGGTCCTTGTCCAAGGCGCAGGAAACTGCCATTGGCGTCCGGGACCTGAGCCGCGACATGCCTGATTTGACAGAATAGCTCACCCGAAGGACCCGAAATGACCGACCTTGCACCGCTGCGCCGCGCGCTTCTTTCCGTTTCAGACAAGACCGGGTTGGTTGCATTCGGCACGGCGCTCGCGGAACGCGGCGTGCAACTCCTGTCGACAGGTGGGACGGCAAAGGCCCTGCGGGATGCCGGGCTGGAGGTTGCAGACGTCTCGGATATCACCGGATTTCCGGAAATGATGGACGGACGGGTCAAGACATTGCACCCGGCTGTGCATGGCGGTCTGCTGGCACTTCGGGACAACAAAGATCACACCCAAGCCATGGCCACGCACGGAATTGATGCAATCGATCTGGTTGTCGTCAACCTCTATCCGTTCGAAGAAACGGTGGCGAAGGGCGCTGCCTATCCTGAAATCATCGAGAATATCGATATTGGCGGTCCGGCTATGATACGGTCGGCGGCAAAAAACCACGGTTTCGTGACGGTCGTGGTGGATATCGAAGACTATGATGCCGTCGTTGCCGAGCTTGATGCGAACGATGGCCAGACCACCTATGCCCTGCGGCAACGGCTTGCGCAGATCGCCTATGCCCGCACGGCAGCCTATGACGCAGCCGTCAGCGCCTGGATGGCGGAGCAGGTGGGGGGCACGCCACGGCGACGGACGTTCGGCGGCAAGCTTGAGCAGCCCCTCCGCTATGGGGAAAATCCACACCAGAAAGCCGCCTTTTATACCGATGGGTCGGCGCGACCGGGCGTGGCGACGGCAAGACAACATCAGGGCAAGGAACTGAGTTACAACAACATTAACGACACAGATGCCGCTTTCGAACTGGTCAGCGAGTTTGATCCGGCCGACGGACCGGCTTGCGCCATCATCAAACATGCAAATCCCTGCGGTGTTGCGCGCGGTGAGACACTGGCCGAGGCCTACACGCGCGCTTTCGATTGCGACCGCACATCCGCGTTCGGTGGCATCGTCGCGTTGAATCAACCGCTTGACGGCGCGACGGCCGCGGAGATCGCACGTATCTTCACCGAGGTCGTCATCGCGCCCGGTGCCGATGCGGACGCGCTCGAGATCTTTGCACAAAAGAAGAACCTCCGTCTGCTGACGACGGACGCCCTTGCCGACCCTTCGGCCGCTGCTGTGTCGGTACGGCAGGTCTCGGGAGGGTATCTGGTGCAGGACAAGGACGTCGGCAGCATTGCCGCAGGCGATCTGAAGGTGGTGACCAGACGCGCGCCGACGGAACAGGAAATCGCGGATATGCTCTTCGCATGGAAGGTAGCAAAACATGTCAAATCCAACGCGATCATCTACGTGAAAGACGGCGCGACGGTCGGTGTCGGTGCCGGTCAGATGAGTCGCGTGGACAGTACCCGCATTGCCGCACGCAAAGCACAGGATATGGCCGAGGTCATGGGGCTGCCGGCGCCGCCCACCCGGGGATCGGTTGTTGCCTCCGATGCCTTTTTCCCTTTCGCCGACGGTCTCATCACCGCAGCAGAGGCGGGAGCGACCGCTCTTATTCAACCGGGAGGGTCCATGCGCGACGACGAGGTTATCGCGGCAGCGGATGAGGCCGGACTGGCCATGGTCTTTACCGGAATGCGCCACTTTCGCCATTGATGGAGCAGTCGATGCGCTGGCTATACTTCACAGCCCTTGCAGCTTTTCTTGTCGACCAGATCAGCAAACTTGTCGTGATCTACGGCATGGATCTGGAGCGGATACGCGCGATTGACGTTCTTCCGCCGATACTCAATTTCAGATATGGCGAAAACAGGGGCATCAATTTTGGCCTGCTGGATGGAGGCTCCGAGAGTTCCCGCTGGATTCTCATCGCGCTTGCGATCTTGATATGTGGTATCGTTTTCGTCTGGGTAAGGCGCACCGAACTGGGGCCGGCGGCTTACGGCGCCGCCGGTTTGCTGATTGGCGGCGCGCTGGCGAATGTGCTCGATCGCGTGATCTACGGCTACGTGCTTGATTTTCTCAACATGTCCTGTTGCGGCATAGACAACCCGTTTGTCTTCAACCTGGCGGACGTTTTCATTTTTCTTGGCGCAGTCGGCCTTGTTTTTCTGGCACCGGACAGCAAGTCGGCTACGGAAAAAGAGCCGTGACATTCCGTGCCGGTCTGGCGTATTGAAGGATAACCGCGAGGAGACAAGAATGAGCCGAACGCTGGCTTTCATCCTGATGACGACGATCGCAGGCGCCTGTTCCAATCAGGGCCTCGTCCAGGTGCGGTCTACCACTGCGGGCCCCGATGAATTCATGGTAGAGCCGAAGGCTGAACTCGAAACGCCGGAAAACATTGCGAGCCTGCCACCGCCTACGCCGGGACAGGGAAACCGGGCGGATATCGATCCGATGGCGGGGATGATTACCGAACTCGGCGGTCGGCAGGGTGACCCGAATGCGCCAGTTCCAGCTTCCGACGGGGCTTTGGTGACCGCCGCGAGCCGCTATGGCGTCGCACCTGACATCCGAAATTCGCTCGCCGCCGAGGATGCGGAATTCCGCAGGAGGAAATCACGCTTTACGCAATTTCAACTGTTTCCGGACAATCTGTATTACGATGTATACAGAAGCGAGGCATTGGATGCGCGCGCAACAGCCGATGCGTGGCGCCGCTCCGGCGCGCGGACACCCAGCTACCCGCCTCCTGCGAATTAAGCTGAAAAATCCGGGCAGCGGCTCACATTCCCGACAGTCTGTCTTGAACCTGCGTGCTTGCAACGTATCTTCTCACACGTCACTCGACTTTCTGCGTAAAGGACGGACTATGCTGCGATCTGTTGCTCTGCTGGCGCTTCTGGCGTTCGCCCCCGTAAAGGGCATTGCCAACGAGGAAGCTGTAACGACTTTCGAATTGGACAACGGCATGCAAGTCGTGGTGGTCGAAGACCATCGCGCGCCTGCGGTTCAGCACATGGTCTGGTATCGCGCGGGATCGGCGGACGAGCCGAAAGGCTCTTCCGGTGTCGCGCATTTTCTCGAGCATCTGCTTTTCAAGGCGACGGACACCTTGGAAGAGGGGGAGCTGTCAGCCATAGTCGCGCGCAATGGCGGACGCGATAATGCGTTCACGTCCTACGATTACACCGCTTATTTCCAGCGGGTTGCCTCCGACCGGCTCGGACTGATGATGCAGATGGAAGCG
>JASFFN010000026.1:0-9769 GCA_050124275.1 Roseobacter sp.
GCCTGAATGTCAAGTTCCGGCTGTATGATGTGTTCTCGGGCGCGGAGATGGGCAATGGTCTCCAGTTCTCCGGAACGACCGACGGATGGCGGCGCATGGCCCACAAGGTCGCAGATGCCGTCTACAGCCGGATCACCGGCGAGGGCGCCTATTTCGACAGCCGTGTCGCATTCGTATCCGAGACCGGCGCGAAAGATGCGCGGCAGAAACGGCTCGCGATCATGGATTATGACGGTGCCAACGTGCAGTATCTCACGGACAGCAGCGCAATCGTTCTGGCCCCGCGGTTTTCGCCCGACGGGCGACGTGTGCTTTACACAAGCTACGAGACCGGGTTCCCGAGGATCTACGTTCTCGATATCGGATCGGTGCAGCGTCGGGTGCTGGAAAGCCAGGAGGGCACCATGAGCTTCGCGCCACGGTTCGCCCCGGATGGCCAGATGATCGTGTATTCCCTGAGCCAGGGCGGCAATACGGACATCTACGCCATGAACATCAACGGTGGCGGCGTGACACGTCTGACGTCTGCACCGTCGATTGAAACCGCCCCGAGCTTTTCTCCCGATGGGACACAGATCGTCTTCGAGAGCGATCGATCAGGCTCGCAGCAATTGTACATCATGCCGGCGCGCGGAGGAGAGGCGCGCAGAATTTCATTCGGTCCGGGGCGATACGGCACGCCGGTGTGGTCGCCGCGCGGCGACCTGATTGCTTTCACCAAACAGAATGCCGGTCGCTTTCATATCGGTGTCATGCGACTTGACGGATCGGAAGAGCGCTTGCTGACGGCGTCCTTCCTCGACGAGGGGCCGACATGGGCCCCGAACGGACGCGTTATCATGTTCACGCGGGAGACACAGGGCGCTCAGGGGCGATCGACGCTCTACTCCGTGGACATTACGGGCCGCAACCTGCGCCCGGTGCAAACACCGGACGGCGGATCGGACCCCTCGTGGTCGCCGCTTCAAAACTAAACGGTGGTCGGAGAAGTGATTTCAAATGAGCCTGTCGTGTGGTACTACGACACCAACAAAAAACAACCCTTCGAAGTGTAGAGGCACAGAGCATGACTTTCACAAAGACCATTCTTTTCGCGGCAGCAGGCCTTTTGCTGGCTGCATGCACCAACCCGAACAGCCTCGGCGGTCTGGGGTCTGGCGGTGCCGGGGCCGGCGGTGCGGTCGTACCGGGCAGCGCCAATGACCCAAGGTCAACGGCGTATTTCAACCAGACCGTCGGCGACCGCGTTCTGTTTGCAGTGGATCAGTCAACGATCAGCGATACCGGTCGGGCGACGCTGGAGGGTCAGGCACAGTGGCTTTTGACCAATACCGACTACACCGCGGTTATCGAAGGCCACGCTGACGAACAGGGCACGCGCGAATACAACGTCGCCCTCGGCGCACGCCGGGCAAATGCCGTCAAGGAATATCTGGTGTCGCGCGGCGTGGCGGACAACCGCCTGCAAACGGTAAGCTTTGGCAAGGAACGTCCCATCGAGATCTGCAGCAACGAAGCGTGCTACGCCAAGAACCGCCGCGCCGTAACCGTTCTGGCAAGCGGCGTCTCCGGGTGATCTGATGCGAGTTGCTGTTTCCTTTGTCCTGCTCATGACGCTCTGGCCGCTTCAGGCCTTTGCACAGGACAATCAGACCCTCGCCGATATCCGCCAGGAACTGACCGTTTTGTATGTCGAGATGCAGAAGTTGAAGCGTGAACTCTCCACCACTGGCGGCCCCTCGGTGGCGACGGGCGGCGCGACTGTCCTGGACAGGGTGGCTGTCATGGAAAAGGAATTGCAGCGTCTCACCTCCCAGACCGAGCAGTTGGAGTTTCGCGTCAACCGGATCGTCCAGGACGGCACCAATCGCATCGGCGATCTTGAGTTTCGTCTGGTCGAACTCGAGGGGGGCGACGTTTCCGCTTTGGGTGAAACCACGACACTGGGTGGCGATGCCGGCACGGGCACGGTCACGACCGGTGGTGCCGCGACTGTCCCGCTGGCTCCTTCCGCCACGCCATTCACGGGCGCAACAGAACTCGCGGTCGGTGAAGAGGACGATTTCAAACGCGCCCAGTCTGCTCTGGCGGAGGGACGCTATCAGGAGGCGGTGGACCAGTTTGCTGCCTTCTCCGTCAACTATCCCGGCGGGCCGTTGGCGGCCGGCGCCGATCTTGGGCGGGGAGAAGCGCTTGAGGCATTGGGCGATACGCGTGAGGCCGCACGGGCCTACCTCGCCAGCTTCAGTGCAGATCCCACGGGCCCGGTTGCCGCGCAGTCGTTGTTTCGTCTGGGGCGTGCGCTCGGTGATCTCGGGCAGACCGACGAAGCCTGTGTCACGCTGTCCGAAGTCGCGATCCGGTTTCCTCAGGATCCGGCCGTTGCACAAGCCGAGGACGCCAAACGTGCGCTGGCTTGTTCCTGAGCATCATGGAACGCTCTCCCGAGCAGGAAATCGCGGCATTTTTTGACGCTGACCTGCCGGGCAAATTGGGAGTAGCGGTTTCCGGCGGCAGCGACTCTCTGGCACTGCTTTTATTGCTCAGCCGCTTTTGCAAGGAACGTGCCGTCGATCTCTGGTGCGTGACGGTCGACCACGGACTGCGTGCCGAAGCCGCCGAAGAGGCGCGTTTTGTCGCGGCCATCTGCGCTGATCTGGGGGTACCCCATGACACGCTGGCGTGGACCGGCTGGGACGGCAGCGGAAACGTGCAGAACGAAGCACGCCGCGCGCGATATGACCTGATTGCCGGGTGGGCGACAGAGAAGGGGATTTCTCATGTGGCCCTGGGTCATACGCTTGACGACCAGGCGGAAACCGTTCTTCAGCGTCTGGCACGCGCCGCGGGCGTCGATGGGCTGAGCGCCATGGCCCCGCGCCGCGTTCAAAACAACGTGACGTGGCTGCGTCCTGTGCTGCGCCTCGAAAGAGAAATGCTGCGCGCGTTCTTGCGAGAGCGGAATGTGTCCTGGCTCGATGATCCTTCCAATGAAGATGTCCGCTTTGGCCGGATAAAGGCGCGCCGGTCTTGGGAGGCTCTGGCGGACATGGGGATCACACCCACAGCTCTGGCACAGGTGGCCGAGAACATGGCGCGCGCCCGTGAGGCGCTGGAGGACAGCACGAGGCGGGCTTGCATGGAGTGCGCACGGTTGCGGGCGGGGGCCGTCGTTATCTCGCGGCGGGACTACGACAGGATGCCGGATGAGATTGCGCGGCGCATTGTTCTGGCTGCGCTCGCCTGGGTGAACGGGGCGATTTATGCCCCGCGCAGACGATCCTTGGAGGCGGCCCTGTCCGCTTTGGCGGAGAACGGCAGCGCGACCCTTGACGGATGTCAGTTGCAGGTTGTGGCAAGGGACATGTGGATTTTTCGCGAGTTCAACGTGGTCAAGGATTTGTCCGTGCCGATCGGCAGCCTCTGGGATGGTCGCTGGGTTCTCTCCGGCCCGTCGGAAGCGCGCGACATGAGGGTTGCGGCTCTCGGGGAAGCGGGGCTGGTCAGCCTGCCGGAATGGCGCGATCTTGGTATGCCACGACAGGCTCTCTTGAGCACGCCGGCCGTCTGGAAGGATGGTAATCTGGTCGCCGCTCCCGTGATTGCGCCCCACGCCGGCTGGAAGTTCGAGTTGAAAAAGCGGAACCTGTCCATTTTTGACGCAGTTTTCACACATTGAACATGTAGGCGGAGTGTCTATCTTAAGCTCAAGAAATGAGTATAACAGAGCGCTAACGGCGCAACATGAGGAGACCCTCCCTTGGGAAATGCACGCAATATCGCCTTCTGGGTCGTTTTGTTTCTACTGATTCTGGCCCTGTTCAACTTGTTCAGCGGTACAGGCGGCACGATGCAAAGCCGCGAAATAAGCTATTCCGAGTTTGTCGAGGCGGTGGAATCGGGTGAAGTCAGCAACGTTACGCTGGACGGCGAGCAGGTGCGTTTCCGTCAGGCGGACGGCACGGATTACGTCACGATCAAGCCTTCTGACGCAGAAATTACCCAACTTCTCATTGCCAATGACGTCGCGGTGCGCGCCGAACAGCAGCAACAATCCGGTTTTCAGGCGTTCCTGATGTCTCTTCTGCCATTCCTGCTTCTGATCGGTGTCTGGGTCTATTTCATGAACCGGATGCAGGGCGGCGGCAAAGGTGGCGCCATGGGCTTTGGCAAGTCCAAGGCTAAGATGCTGACGGAAAAGCATGGCCGTGTCACATTTGACGACGTGGCCGGCATCGACGAGGCCAAGGAAGAACTCGAGGAAATTGTCGAATTTTTGCGCAACCCGCAGAAATTTAGCCGTCTCGGCGGAAAGATCCCGAAAGGCGCTCTGCTCGAGGGCCCTCCCGGTACCGGTAAAACGCTTCTGGCGCGTGCCATCGCGGGCGAGGCGGGTGTGCCGTTCTTCACGATCTCAGGCTCCGACTTTGTCGAAATGTTCGTCGGCGTCGGTGCAAGCCGTGTGCGGGACATGTTCGAACAGGCGAAAAAGAATGCGCCTTGCATCGTCTTCATCGACGAAATAGACGCTGTCGGCCGCCATCGCGGTGCCGGTTACGGCGGCGGCAACGATGAACGCGAGCAGACGCTCAACCAGTTGCTGGTCGAGATGGATGGTTTCGAGGCCAACGAAGGCGTCATCATCATCGCCGCAACCAACCGCAAGGACGTGCTGGATCCCGCGCTGCTGCGCCCGGGACGCTTTGACCGTCAGGTGACGGTTGGCAATCCCGACATCAAGGGACGCGAAAAGATCCTTGGCGTGCATGCGCGCAAGACACCTCTTGGTCCCGATGTCGATCTGCGGATCATCGCCCGCGGAACGCCGGGCTTCTCCGGTGCCGATCTCGCCAACCTCGTCAACGAGGCGGCACTTGGCGCCGCGCGTGTGGGCCGCCGCTTTGTCACGATGATCGATTTCGAGAACGCAAAGGACAAGATCATGATGGGGGCGGAACGCCGCTCCATGGTGATGACCGATGCGCAAAAGGAGATGACGGCCTACCACGAGGCGGGGCACGCTCTGGTCGGCATGAAACTGCCCAAATGCGACCCGGTGTACAAAGCGACGATCATCCCGCGCGGCGGTGCCTTGGGTATGGTGATGAGCCTGCCGGAAATGGACCGGCTCAACATGTTCAAGGACGAATGCCACCAGCGTCTGGCCATGACGATGGCGGGCAAGGCGGCGGAAATCATCAAATATGGCAGCGAATCGGTGTCGAACGGACCTGCGGGCGACATCATGCAGGCGTCCGCGCTCGCGCGGGCCATGGTGCTGCGCTGGGGCATGTCGGACAAGGTCGGCAACATCGATTATTCCGAGGCTGCGGAAGGCTATCAGGGCAATACCGCTGGCTTTTCCGTTTCAGCCCACACGAAGGAGTTGATCGAGGAGGAGGTGCAGCGCTTCATCCAGGAAGGCTACGAATGGGCCCGCAAGATCATTCTCGAGAACGAGGAAGAGTGGGAGCGTCTGGCACAGGGCCTTCTGGAATATGAAACCCTGACGGGCGAGGAAATCCAGCGGGTCATGAATGGCGAGCCGCCAGTGCCGCCTTCGGATGAAGCCGGCAAGCCTGACAGCGGCTCGGCACCGAGCCTGACCGGCATTCCCAAGGCCAAGGCGAAGCCGAAGAAAAAGCCGCCATCCGACGGTGGTCTTGAGCCCGAACCCTCTACATGATCAATCGGCATATTCCGGTTTGACAGACCCCGCCTCGGCGGGGTCTTCTTCTTGTGCCCCCACAAGTCCAGTGGAGATCAGTCGTCAAGGAGGAGCAGGATGCCAGCGTTAGTGCCAACCACGTTCAAGGGACATATCGTCTGGCTCGGACGCGTTACCGGGCAGGAAAAGAACCTGCGGTCGGAACCCTTGCAGGAGGCATATCTTCACTTTTCCGGCGTGGAGGGCGAAACTCACGGCGGACTGACGCGCGCCTCCTGCTCGCGCACGGTCGCGCAGTATCCCAAGGGCACCGAAATCCGGAACGTGCGGCAGCTGAGCATTCTGTCAGCGGAAGAACTGGACGAGATCGCCGCGGAAATGGGGCTGGAGGCGATCGATCCCGCGTGGGTCGGGGCATCGATGGTTGTGCAGGGCATCCCGGATTTTTCCCATGTTCCGCCCTCATCGCGCCTTCAGGCGCCCAGTGGCGCAAGCCTGACCGTGGACATGGAAAACCGCCCTTGTGTTTTCCCGGGACGCGAAATCGAACACGACAGGCCCGGGTTTGGCTCCAAGTTCAAGCCGGCGGCGCAGAACCGGCGGGGTGTGACCGCATGGGTTGAGCGCGAAGGCGCTGTCCAGGTCGGCGACGAATTGGTTCTGCACATTCCCGATCAACCGGTCTGGGCTCATCTGGCCGAAGCGCGCAAGTAGCAATGCTGCATGAAAAGAAACGATTGGCGGCCTGCTCGCCGCAAGACGCGTTGAAAATGTCGGAAATGCTATTCTCTGACAACGGTACACCCCTGTATGCAGCACGTAGACGACCGCCGCTGCGGTACTTCAGGGGATTCTCTCATGGCCTACAAATCTGACATCGAAATCGCGCGCGCCGCGAACAAACTGCCGATCCAGGACATTGGTGCCAAGCTGGGTATCTCCAGCGATCACCTTCTGCCTTACGGCCATGACAAGGCAAAGATTTCACAGTCATTCATCAACTCGGTCCAAGGCAAGAAAGACGGCAAGCTGATCCTTGTGACCGCGATCAATCCGACACCGGCCGGCGAGGGAAAAACGACCACCACGGTCGGTCTCGGAGACGGTCTTAACCGCATCGGCAAGAAGGCGGTCGTCTGCATCCGCGAGGCGTCACTCGGGCCGAATTTCGGCATGAAGGGGGGTGCTGCGGGGGGCGGGATGGCGCAGGTCGTGCCGATGGAAGAGATGAACCTGCATTTCACGGGGGACTTTCACGCGATCACTTCCGCGCACAATTTGCTCAGTGCGATGATCGACAACCACATCTACTGGGGCAACGAGCTCGAGATCGACACTCGCCGCGTCGTCTGGCGGCGCGTCGTGGACATGAACGACCGCGCGCTGCGTCAGATCACAACGTCTCTTGGCGGTGTGGCGAACGGCTTCCCGCGCGAAGCAGGGTTTGACATCACCGTGGCCTCCGAGGTCATGGCGATCCTGTGCCTGGCGAAAAGCCTCGATGATTTGCAAAAGCGGCTGGGTGACATGATTGTGGCTCACCGCCGCGACCGCTCGCCGATCTATGCCCGCGACATCAAGGCTGACGGGGCGATGACGGTTTTGCTCAAAGATGCTATGCAGCCCAACCTCGTCCAAACGCTTGAAAACAATCCGGCTTTCGTACATGGCGGGCCTTTCGCCAATATCGCGCACGGCTGCAATTCGGTCATCGCCACGACCACTGCATTGAAACTTGCGGATTACGTGGTGACGGAAGCCGGCTTTGGCGCGGATCTCGGGGCCGAGAAATTCATGAACATCAAGTGCCGCAAGGCGGGGCTTGCGCCTTCCTGCGTTGTCGTCGTGGCGACCGTACGGGCCATGAAGATGAACGGCGGTGTGGCCAAGGCCAATCTGGGTGTTGAAAACGTCGAAGCGGTCAGAAAGGGCTGCCCGAACCTTGGGCGGCACATCGAAAACGTGAAATCCTTCGGTGTGCCGGTTGTGGTTGCGATCAACCACTTCGTCACGGATACCGAGGCCGAAGTGCAGGCGGTCAAGGACTACGTGGCAGAGCACGGCTCTGACGCGATCCTGTCGCGGCATTGGGAGCTGGGATCGGAAGGCTCCGCTGACCTCGCAACCCGCGTGGCCGAGATCGCAGACGCGGACATGGCTAATTTCGCACCGATCTACGCCGATGACATGAGCCTTTTCGACAAGATCGACACGATTGCCAAGCGCATTTACCGCGCAGATGAAGTTCTCATGGATCAAAAGCTGCGCAATCAGTTGAAGGACTGGGAAGCGCAGGGCTACGGATCACTGCCGGTGTGCATGGCCAAGACCCAGTACAGTTTTACCACTGACCCGGACCGCCGCGGCGCACCCACCGGCTTTTCAGTGCCGGTACGCGAGGTCCGCCTGAGCGCTGGTGCGGGATTCGTCGTCGCAATCTGCGGAGAGATCATGACCATGCCGGGTCTGCCGCGTGTTCCCTCGGCCGAAGCGATCAGGCTGAATGCAGATGGCGACGTGGAGGGTTTGTTCTGAGCGGCGTTATCCGACGATATGAAGTGCTTCCGGAAATCGGATTGCCCTGCGCCAGAACTGTGTGCAAGTTGCGCTCAGCAAAATGAAAAAGGAACAGGGAATGCGACAGTTCTTGACGCTTGTGGTGGCACTTTTTCTGGCAGCTCCGCTGGCGGCTCAGGACAGGTATGTGGGCTACTATTATCCTGAGGTGGCAACTGAAGAAACCTTTGATCGTCTGATACGCAACCCGGAAGGCACTGGCAAATCCGCGCGCATTAATTTCGTGAACGTTCTGACCACCGCGCAACTGGAATCGCCCGAAAGCCCGCGTTTTGTTTTTTTTGCCAAGGGCGAGGGATCAACAAAGCTCTTGCTCGTCGCGTTGGATGACGAGGTTTTCTCGACGATATACCGCGCGCGCGCAATTCTCGCGCAACTGACGGTAAGTGTCCGGCAAGGTGCCTTTTTCCGACAGGAACAGTTGCAGGAAGTGGTGACGTTTTATGATTTGCTGCAACTTATGGGCTTTGACGAGCTGGTTATAAGCGATGGCAAGAACTGGTCGCACCGGGTCAAATTCGAAAGGTAAATGAAAGACGGTCTATGCCAGCCAATATCATTGATGGAAAAGCCTTTGCCGCGCGCGTGCGCGCACGGGTTGCAGATAACGTCAAGCGTCTGAAGGCGGATCACGGCATTACGCCCGGGCTCGCAGTCGTTCTGGTCGGCGAGGATCCGGCGAGCCAGGTATACGTGCGCTCCAAGGGCAAACAGACGGTCGAAGTGGGAATGCAATCCATCGAACACAAGCTCGATGCGGACACCTCCGAGAAAGACCTGCTTGGCATCATAGGAGACCTCAACGCCGATCCCGAAATTCACGGCATCCTGGTGCAACTGCCCTTGCCAAAGCATCTGGACGAAAATCTCGTTATCAACTCGATTGCTCCGGAAAAAGATGTGGACGGCTTTCATATCTCGAACGTGGGCCTTCTGGGCACCGGGCAGAAAAGCATGGTGCCCTGCACGCCGCTGGGATGTCTGATGATGCTGCGCGAGTATCATGGCTCGCTCTGCGGTATGGACGCCGTGGTGATCGGGCGCTCGAATATCGTGGGCAAGCCGATGGCGCAGTTGCTGCTGGGCGATAGCTGCACCGTAACCATCGCGCACAGCCGGACCAGAGATCTTCCCGGGGTCGTGCGCCGGGCGGATATTGTCGTCGCCGCCGTCGGCCGGCCCGAAATGGTGCCCGGCGACTGGATCAAACCGGGTGCAACCGTGATCGATGTCGGCATCAACCGGCTCGATGCGCCCGAAAAGGGGCCGGGCAAAACCCGTCTCGTGGGCGACGTGGACTTTGAAAGCTGTGCGGCTGTTGCCGGGGCCATTACACCCGTGCCGGGCGGCGTCGGACCGATGACGATCGCCTGTCTTCTGGCAAATACTCTGACCGCCTGTTGTCGCGCGAACGGTCTTGCCGAGCCGGAAGGTTTGACAGCCTAGATGTTCAGTCCCGTTGAGAGGTGGTCTGGTTTTTCTTTGAAACGTTCTGGTTCATTTGTCCATTGCTGAACGATGAAT
>JASFFN010000027.1:0-9505 GCA_050124275.1 Roseobacter sp.
GCAGAGGCTCGCCTGGAAAGAGGCCATGATAGCCGATATCGAGGCGCGGATCGCCGCCGATCCGGTGCCCTTGCCCGGAACACCTGACCCAGAGACCGACAATTACCTGCCAGTCTCCGTCACAGGGACGTTTCGTCCGGACTTTCTGAAAGTGCTTGTGTCGCAGAAACAGGTTGGGGCGGGGTACAGGATCATCACGCCGCTGGTGTTGGAAGACCGCACCATCCTTGTCGATCGCGGGTTCGTTCCTGTCGCCGAGGCGCCCGAACCGGGCGGTGCGGCCATACAGGTGCTCCAGACCATTGTCGGCAATCTTCAGTGGCCGCAGGAGACGGATGGGTTCACGCCCGAGCCGGACATGACGGAAAACATCTGGTTCGCGCGTGATGTGCCGGCCATGGCGGCGGCCCTTGGAACCGACCCGGTTCTCGTGGTGCAGCGCGAGCGGACTGAGCTCGGGAGCCCCATCTCCCCTCTGCCGGTGGACACCAGCGCCATTCCAAATGATCACTTGCAATATGCCATCACATGGTTCTCTTTGGCCGCGGTCTGGTCGGCAATGACCTTTTTCTTTCTCCGCCGCAAACCCGCGGCCAGCAAAAACTGAAACGAAATGCGTTACATCTCCACCCGTGGCACGGCCCCGGTCCTGAATTTCGAAGAGGCGATGCTGAGTGGCCTCGCCCGCGACGGCGGGCTCTACGTGCCCGAAACGATCCCGCAGATGAGTGACGGTGAAATCGCGCTGCTCGAGGGCCAGCCCTATGAAGCCATCGCCTACAGGGTGATGCGCCCCTTCGTGGGGGAGGTTTTTTCGGACTTGGAGTTTCAGAACATCATCGAAAGAGCCTATGCCGGCTTCGGCCATGCCGCGCGGGCGCCGCTCAAACAACTGGACCAAGGGCATTTCCTGCTGGAGCTGTTCCACGGGCCGACGCTCGCGTTCAAGGACTTTGCCATGCAGCTGATCGGACAGATGTTCCAGACCGCTCTGGGCCGCAAGGGCGAGCGGGTGACCATCGTCGGCGCAACCTCGGGCGACACCGGCTCGGCCGCGATCGAAGCCTTCCGCGGGCTCGACAACGTGGACGTATTCATCCTCTATCCGCATGGCCGCATATCCGAGGTCCAGCGTCGGCAGATGACGACGCCGCAGGAAAGCAATGTGCATGCGCTGGCGATGGATGGGGATTTCGACGACTGTCAGGCACGCCTGAAGGATATGTTCAATGATTTCGAGTTTCGGGACAGCGTGCGTCTGGCCGGCGTCAACTCGATCAACTGGGGGCGGGTGCTCGCGCAGGTCGTCTACTATTTTTCCTCCGCCGTGGCGTTGGGCGCGCCTTACCGCAAGATCAGCTTCACTGTGCCCACTGGGAATTTCGGAGACATTTTTGCAGGCTATATCGCCAAGCAGATGGGCCTGACGATAGACAGGCTCGTGGTGGCCACCAACCAGAACGACATACTTGACCGCTGCCTGCAGGGCCATGGCTACCACAAGGGAACGACCGTGCCGTCCATCAGCCCGTCGATGGATATTCAGGTCAGTTCCAACTTCGAGCGCGCGCTCTTTGACGCCTACGACCGGGAGGGCCCGGCGATCGTGCAGCTCATGGAGGAGCTGAAGTCGGGCGGTTTCGAGGTCAGCCAGGGGGCCATGCAGGTTTTGCAGTCGCATTACGCTTCCGGTCGGGCGTCAGAGGCAGAAACGTCCGCTGCAATCACCTCGACCCTCAAGCAGAGCGGCGAGTTGCTCTGTCCGCATACCGCCGTCGGCGTCAAGGTCGCGAATGAACACCGTGTCGCCGGGATACCCATGGTGACGCTGGCGACGGCGCACCCGGCGAAATTTCCTGCAGCCGTCGAAGAGGCGTCCGGTGTCCACCCGCCCTTGCCTGCACGTATGGCTGACCTGTATGAAAGGCCGGAAAGGGTGACCCGTGTTCCGAATGATCTGGCCGCTCTGAAAGACCATATCAAAGGGCATATGACCGCGTGACACTGAACCAGCACCGCCTTTCCAACGGTTTTCGTATCGTAACAGAACATATGCCCGGGCTCGCATCGGCCTCTATCGGTGTCTGGGTGACCGCCGGCACACGGCATGAAACACCCGCCGAAAATGGCATTGCGCATTTTCTGGAGCACATGGCCTTCAAGGGCACCAAGCGCCGCAGCGCCCTGCAGATTGCGGAAAGCATCGAGGATGTGGGCGGCTACATCAACGCCTATACCAGCCGCGAGGTCACCGCCTATTACGCCCGCGTCTTGCAGAACGATGTGCCGCTGGCGCTCGATGTGATTGCGGATATTCTGCTCAACCCGACACTGGATGAGGCGGAGATCGAGGTGGAGCGGGGCGTGATCCTGCAGGAGATCGGGCAGGCGCTCGACACGCCGGACGATGTCATCTTCGACTGGCTGCAGGAAGAAGCCTATCCGGATCATCCGATGGGCCGGTCGATCCTGGGCCCGTCCGAGCGGGTATCAGGCTTTACACGGGCCGATCTGAAAAGATTTATCGACCGGCACTACGGGCCGGAGCAGATGATTCTCGCGGCAGCCGGTGCCGTGAACCACGATGAAATCGTTCGGCTCGCGGAAGCGCTCTTTGGCGGCATGGAAGCCAAACAGGCCAGCGACGTCGACGCCGCGCTCTTTACCGGCGGCGAAAGACGGCAGGTGAAGGCACTGGAGCAGGCGCATTTCGCTTTGGCGTTCGAAAGTCCCGGATACCGCGATGACGATATCTACACGGCGCAGATTTACGCGTCTGCCCTGGGCGGGGGGATGTCCAGCCGCCTGTTTCAGGAAATCCGCGAGAGCAGGGGATTGTGCTATTCGATCTTTGCGCAGGCGGGTGCTTATGCCGATACCGGCATGACGACGATCTATGCCGGCACAAGTGCCGAACAACTGCCGAAACTGGCCGAGCTCACCATCGACGAGATGAAACGCGCTGTCGATGACATGACACCGGCCGAAGTGGCGCGTGCGCGCGCCCAGATGAAGGCCGGGTTGCTGATGGGGCTCGAAAGCCCGTCAAATCGCGCGGAACGGCTGGCGCGTCTTGTCCAGATCTGGGACCGGGTGCCGCCACTGGATGAAACCGTTGCCCTGATCGATGCGGTCACGACCGGAGACGTACGTGAGTTTGCCCGGGGCATGGCCGAAGCGGCGCCCGCGGCACTGGCCCTCTACGGCCCGGTCGAGGATGCGCCGTCGCTTGCCGCGCTTCAGGAGCGACGGGCAGTGTGATACTCCGCAGCTTTCGAAAGCTCAAAATCGAAACCGAGCGGATGACACTGCGCCCGCCGGTGCATTCGGATTTCCGCGCATGGTCGCATTTGCGCTCGCAGAGCCGGGACTACCTGACGCCATGGGAGCCAAGCTGGGCGGAGGATCATCTGAGCCGCAAGGCGTTCACCAATCGGGTCTACTGGGCGCAGCGGTCGGTGTCGGGCGGAACGGCGCTGCCGCTCTTTCTTATCCGAAGACAGGACGATCAGCTGCTGGGTGCCATCACACTGGACAATATCCGTCGCGGCCCGGCGCAGGCGGGTACGCTGGGGTACTGGACGGGGCAGCCCTTTGCGCGGCAGGGGTATATGCGCGAAGCCATTCTGTCGCTCGTGCATTATGCCTTCACCAGCCTCGATATCAGCCGGATCGAAGCCGCCTGCCTGCCGGAAAACGTCGCCTCGCGCGGGCTTCTGGAAACGTCCGGTTTCAAATACGAGGGGGTGGCGCAAAGCTACCTTCAGATCGACGGGCGCTGGCGCACACATGTGCTCTATGCTGCGCTGCGGTCGGATCGGCGCGGAAAGACAAAAGTCGCGTGAAGGCTGGGCGCAACAGCCGTCCACCGTGTCGTTTTGCCCATTCGTTAATCACCGCGTAATGCGCTTCCGCGTTCAAATCGATTTACCGCTGGAAAATTCCCGGTGCGCGCTAGACTTTCTAAGCGGGAGGTCTGAACCATGCTCATTCGCAGTCTGTTGACGTTTCTGGTTTTGGTCGGCGCGGCACAGGCGCAGGTCGCCGAACGCACGCCGAGCCATTGTGTTGCACTGGCCGAGAGTGCGCCGGGGCTCGAATATGTTGTGCCGGTGAGCATGGGCGCGGTGGAACAGGAAACCGTGCGCATACACTACATCGCACATGCCAGCTTTCTGATCCGAACCCACGGCGGCTTGAACATGGTGACGGACTACACCGGATTCACAGGCTCGATGCCGCTTATCCCGGATGTGGTGACGATGAACCATGCCCATGACACCCATTGGACGCCTAATCCCGATCCCGCCATCCCGCATGTCTTGCCCGGGTGGGGGCCTTTCGGCGAAGGGATCGAACACCGCCTGGATCTGGGCGAAGTGCTGATAAGGAATGTTTCGACCGATATCAGGTCCGGTTTCGGCGGCACGGAGCCCAAAGGCAATTCGATCTTTGTCTTCGAAGTCGCGGGCCTGTGTGTCGGACACCTGGGTCATCTCCATCATGAACCCGACGCCGAACAATACGCGGCACTCGGACGGCTGGACGTCGTGATGGCGCCTGTCGATGGTGGCTATACGCTGGATCTGGGGACAATGACGCGCGTTCTCAAACGGTTGCGTTCTTCGGTGGTGATCCCGATGCACTGGTTCTCGCTTTATGCACTCGATGATTTTCTGGTCGGCATGGCGGATGAGTTCGCCGTGGTTGAGGTGGGCGGCCCCGCGCTCGAAATGTCTCTCGACCGTCTGCCGGCGCGCCCCACGATCATGGTGCTGCGTCCCGCGTATCTGACGGAAAGATAACACCTCCTTGCATCTGTCGAAGCGGCAGGGGATCAACGCGCATGGCCCTGAACCCAGCTGATTCCCAATTCGAACACCTGATCCGCGAGCACGTCTCGCCCGACGTGCTGCGCCCTGTCGAGACGCGCTATCTGGAGGAGCCGCGCGGGCGCTGGCACGGCAGAGGCGCTGTGCTGACGGCCCCTCGGAATACGGACGAAGTTGCGGCGCTGGTGAAACTCGCGGGACAGGAGCGGGTGCCCGTCGTGGCCTATGGCGGCGGGACAGGGCTGGTGGGCGGACAGGTTGTCGAAGAGGGGCCGTCGCCTCTGCTGATATCGCTGGAGCGCATGAACCATGTGCGCGCCGTCTACCCCGAGGAAAACGTTCTGATCTGTGAGGCTGGCACGGTGCTTGCGGACGTGCAAAAGGCAGCTGAGAAGGCGGGGCGGCTGTTTCCCTTGTCTCTTGCGGCGGAAGGGACGGCGCGGATCGGCGGCAATCTGGCGACAAATGCAGGCGGCACCAATGTGCTGCGCTATGGCAATACCCGCGATCTTTGCCTCGGGTTGGAGGCGGTGCTGCCGAATGGCGCCATCTGGCAGGGTCTCAAGCGGCTTCGCAAGGATAACACGGGCTACGATCTGCGTCATCTTCTGATCGGTTCCGAGGGCACGCTCGGCATCATTACCGCCGCATCCTTGAAACTGAGTCCGCGCCCGGCAAAGACCGGTACCGCCGTTTTCGTGGTGCCGTCTCCAAAGGCCGCCTTGTCTCTTTTGTCGATGGCCCGGGATCATATGGGCGAAATGGTCAGTGCGTTTGAACTGATGTCGGGGCAGGGGTTCAAGTTTCTGCAGGAGACCTTGCCAGACATTCGCCAGCCTTTCGACGTGCCGCCGGACTGGGCTGTACTGATCGAGGTGGGCCTTTCCGCGGGCCTCTCGCCTGAAGGCGCCTTGGAAGACCTGTTCGAAGCGGCCATGGCAAGCCAGCTTGCCACTGACGGCGTCATAGCACAGAGCGGACAACAGGCGAACGCGCTATGGTCCGTGCGCGAACATATCCCGGAAGCGAACAAGCGTATCGGGGCGATCTCGTCGCACGATGTTTCTGTGCCCCTGGGCGCCCTGCCTGATTTCATCAAGCGCGCTGACCGCGCGATTGCGGCGTTGGGGGCGTTCCGGATCAACTGTTTTGGGCACGTGGGCGACGGCAATCTGCACTACAACGTCTTTCCGGTTGCCGGACGCAGCGCGAAGGAACATGCCAATCAACGCGAGATCGTCCAGCGTGCGATCCACGACCTGACGCATGACATGGGCGGATCCGTCAGCGCCGAGCACGGCGTCGGACGTCTGAAGGTGGACGATCTCGAGCGCTACGGTGATCCGGCAAAACTCTGGGCGATGCGCGCGATCAAGACGGCCCTTGATCCGCTGGGTATCATGAACCCCGGTGCCGTGCTACGCGTCTGAAATCGCTTAACCGGTTTAGTCCGGCCTCGTGGCGTCCTTCAGGAACGAGATGAGGTCTTCCCGGTCAGTTGGCGCCGTGATCCGTTGCATGGGCATTTTCGATCCGGGGATGAAATGATCCGGGCCGATATCGAAAAGCGCATCCACCGTGTCTTCGGACCAGATCACATCCGAGTCAGCGAGGATGGGGGAATAGGGATACCCGTCGATCGCCCCGGCCGGGCGACCGAAAAGCCCGTAAAGCGTGGGGCCCGCGCGCCGCTCGCTGTCCGGGCCCAGTGTATGGCAGATCGAGCATTTGCGTTGAAACTGTCGCTCGCCGTTTGTCATCTCTTCGGGGTCTTTCAGGAAACTGCGCCGGGTGTCCGCCATGGCGCTTTGCCCGTCGAGGTTCGACACCGGCCAGCTGTACATGGCGTTGTCCAGCCCGCCGGCATGGATGTTCCGACCGTCCGGCGAAAACTGTAACGCCCAGATCGGGCCCGAGAGGGTTGCTTTGAAATCATCGACGATGCGCCAAGCCACCGTGTCGATCATCATGATGTACCCGTGCGCATCCCCGATGGCGATGCGCGCGCTCTCCGGGGAATATGACATGGCAAGGATCGGGCGGCGATCGGCGGTATAATCTCCGATCTGCGTCCCGTCCGGCAAGCTGACGACACGCGTGCCGCCATCGACAGCGCCATAGGCGAGCCAGCTCTCGTCTTCGGCGACGACGATCGTGTTGATGCCAAAACCGTGTTCGACGAGGCGTTGTACCGTGTTGCCTGTCCGGGTGTCCCACACAAGGATAGTGCCGTCGCTTGAGGCCGTGTAGAGCCGTTTCCCGTCCGGCGAGAAAGACACGTCGTTCACCGTGTTGGCATGCCCCTTCAACTCGAGGACCGGCATGTCCGGCGCGATTGGCCAGATGCGCGCCGTGCGGTCCCAACTGGCGGATGCGACGGACTGACCATCCGGTGACAATGCCAGTTGCAGGATTTTGGCCTTATGGCGGCCCATCAATCGGGTGACCCCGTGACGGCTGTCCCAATAGCGAACGGCAAAGTCATCACCCGCCGACACAACCCGCCCGTCGCCCAGATAGGCGACCGCGTTGACGGCAGCGGTGTGTTCTTCCATCCACTCCGGTTTGCCTTCGGTCCACAAGCCGACGGAGTTGTCGAAACTCGCTGTGACAATGCCCCCATCCGAACCCGCGGCGATGCCCTTGATCGGTCCACCGTGACCTTTCAGGGTGAAAAAGTCCTGACCGGCTGCTGCGGTCGCCAGAACGGCAAAAGCGGCGATGGTCATGCCACGCACGACCGGAATGCCTCTGCATTTCAATTTTCTGAGGTCGTCTGCTTTCAACGGTTCATCCGTGGTCAGGGTATCGGGCGCTGCCCACGTATGAGGGACTGCTTAACCCAGAATATCACGACCGGATGCTTGGGTCCATCGCGCGTGTTGCTTTCAAAGCCCCTCGTACGCGCAGAGCGCGTTGACCTCGATCCCCATAGATTCCAGTCTTTTGCGCCCGCCCAGATCCGGCAGATCTACGATGAATGACGTGGAGACGATCTCTCCCCCAAGGCGTTCGATCAGTTTGATCCCGGCTTCCGCGGTGCCCCCCGTTGCGAGGAGGTCGTCGACGATCAGTACCTTTTCGCCAGGCTGGATGGCGTCGTCATGGATCTCGACGATGGCTTCGCCGTACTCGAGCGTGTAGGCCTCGCTGATCGTCTTGCCCGGCAGTTTGCCCTTCTTCCGCACCGGCACGAAGCCTTTGGACAGCTGGTGCGCGATGGCGCCGCCGAGGATGAATCCCCGCGCCTCCAGGCCGACGATCTTGTCAATCTGCAGCCCCGCATAAGGGTGCAGCATCTGGTCGATGGCCATGCGAAAGCCTCTCGCATCGGCAAACAGCGTTGTCACATCGCGGAACACGATCCCTTCATGCGGGAAGTCCACGATGCTGCGAATGTAATCCTGAACGGTCTTCATAAAGTCTCTCAGTTTGTCGGGTGGTTTGGCGGCACGGTCATCGCAATCCTATGGCCCAAATCCAAGCTTCCCGCAATTGCATTGCCAAATAAGCTTTCGTCAAGCGGCGCGTTGCTGGGTCCCCACGAGACGGTATCGGGTAAGACCCGCAAAAGCGCTGTCCATGGGAGCTCGAAGGTAAGCCTGAAATCGAAGGGCATAACGAGCCTCCGGTGGTCTTTTATTCTCTTCCAGACCGCATCCGGCGCCAGTGTGAAGCAGTTCACAGAAAATTCTCGTAATTGTGGTATTTTCTAAATCCGTTCAATCAAAGTTAGATAAAATCGGAGATTTGTCATGCAAGCCATTTCTGCTCTGGCCATCGTGCTTTTCGTTGCGACGACATCCGCTGCAAATGCTGCCTGCCCGAAAGGGTATTACAACTGCGGCGGTCGTATTTGCTGCCCGGAATAACAAACCCTGCAAGCGAAAGGAGATACCCTATGTCTGCCAAACGAATTTCGCTGGTCTCAATTCTTGTCGTGGTTTTTGCCACCGGATTGTTTTTGAGGGGGCAACTGTTGTCCGCCAATGAAAGTGATTTGATGCACCATGTCGATGCGTGGAGCGCGGATCAATTCCACGATCCTGTACCCGGAAAAGCGTATGCTTTTTACACTGAAGGCCAAAGGTTTGGTCGGTCTGCCGTTTGTACGTTGGAGGTTGCGGCGGATCAAAGAGCCGAGGAGCCCGAGCGTTTTCAGGGCGTTAACCTCGCCGGGCAAAGCTACAATGCCGCCCTTGAGGGTCTGAATGGATTCATTGGAGACAAGATCATCGATTTTGTCAGCGCCAAGGATACGTATCGGGACTGGAAATTGGCAAAGCTTTACAAGGAAGGTGGCAAACCAAATTTCGATCCCAACTGCCTCCAGGAATTGGACACCCAGATGATGTTCAAGCCAGATCTGATTTTCATCGTTGAAACGGTCTATTTCAGAAATGGCGAACGAACACCTTTCCTTGTAACTTTCAAACCCAAACCGTTGGTCCTTGGTTGCAAGGAGAGCGAGGCCGATTGCGAGACAGCCGAGAGCAGCACGATAGAGCTTCCATTGAACCGATTTACGAAGTGGAAGTTCAAATGGGAAATAATTCGTTTTTTCAGACAGGAAACGGACGTCGACGCGGCCGTCTGAAGAATTAAGATGTCCGCTTTGGTAGGGGGCTAGTCGTTGTCCAACATGCGTCCTGCCACCGCCTCCAGCTTTGCGA
>JASFFN010000028.1:0-9484 GCA_050124275.1 Roseobacter sp.
GACGGTCATCCCGGGCAGGGTCCAGCCCTGTTCGGGGCCGACAATATGCACGATCCCCTGCCGAATATCCGAAACCGGGTAGTAGTGAATGCCGAAATCCTTGGCGTTCTTGTCCAGTGCTGCCACTTGAATGGCGCTGTCTTCGGTCATGTTCTTGGGGTCTTCGCGCCCTGCGGTGGTGGGCACATTGTGGTCGGGTACAGCGATGGTCTTGTCCGGCGCGCGCACATTGCGCCCGGCCATGCGCAGCCCCTCGAAGGCTTGCGGGCTCGTCACCTCATGAACGAGGTGACGGTCGATGTAAAGCAAGCAGGTGCCATCTTCGGCTTCATGGGCGACATGTGCGTCCCATATTTTATCGTAAAGCGTCTTGGGGGACATTGGTCCTCTCCCGTGATTTGAGAACAGTCAACGTAAGTCGCGCTGGGGATCTATAGGCGCGCGAGCACGGTGCGCGTCGCGCCGAAGAAGCGTTCGCTCAGCCGGGCACGGTCGTCCAGATCGATTCTAATGTGCGCGCAATGCTGCATGGCGGTGTCTTACTGGTTCAGGTGCCGTGCTGCAAGGCGCGTGATGTATCGGTCAACAGCAGTTGTGGCGCACACCGGCCTATGCAAATCTGTTCGATATGGAAGCAGAGAAAATCCTTGAGCGGGGCACAGAGCAGTTGACGGACGTCCTGATGTCCGCCGACGAAATCTGGATTCAACTTCTGAAGTTCGTCGAAGGATTCCTTGAGCCGGGCTGGAGGCAGTATCAGGCGATCATCCTGCTCGCTATTGCGGTCTTCGCCTACCTGATGCGTGGCGTTGTCGGGAATTTCATCGACGCTCGTGTGCGCGCCGCCGAAGGTTGGAAAAAGTGGCAGCTGCGCATGATCGTTCAGATCAAGCGGCGCATGGGGCTCATCATATTTACCGCGGTCGCCTATGCCGTCTATCTCGTCATGCAAAGTGTGACATGGGGTTCACGCTCTTACCTGATCGATGATGTCGCGAAACTCGCGGCAATCTGGCTCCTGATCGCCTATTTCGGGCGGCTGGTGCGCAACCGGTTGCTGCGCCAGACGGTCATCTGGGGATTGTGGATCTACGTTACCCTCGACTTTGTCGGTCTGGGTGACGAAGTTTCCAATTTCCTCGACAACCTGTCGATCGGGTTTGGCGACTTCAGCATTTCGCTGCTGACGCTGCTGATCGCGGCCGTTGTCATCGGCGCGCTTGTGATCGGTGCGCGGGTCCTCAACAACGCCATTGCCATTCGGATACGCCGCAACGAGGATATCAGCCCCTCGATGCAGGTGCTTACGGTCAAGGCCGTGCAAATCCTGATTTACGGGCTGGTGTTCTACGTCGCGATCAAGTCACTTGGCATCAACCTCACAGGGCTTGCGGTTCTGTCAGGTGCCATCGGCGTCGGCCTCGGTTTCGGCCTGCAGAAGGTCGTGTCCAACCTGGTGTCCGGTGTCATCATCCTGCTCGACAAGTCGATCAAGCCCGGGGATGTCATCAGCCTTGGCGAGACTTTCGGCTGGATCCACAGTCTGGGCGCGCGATACGTCAGCGTGGTCACGCGCGATGGCCGGGAATACCTGATCCCGAACGAAGACCTCATTACCGGTCAGGTGGTCAACTGGTCGCATTCGGATGAATATGTGCGTCTCGACATTTTCTTCGGTACGTCCTACGGCTGCGATCCGCACGCAGTGCGGCGGATCGCGGTGGAAGCGGCGTCCAGTGTCTCTCGGGTGCTTGGGCCGCCGAAAACAGCGGTGTGTCATATTGTGGGTTTCGGCGACAGCTCCGTCGACTACGTCTTGCGATTTTGGATCAGGGATCCGACCGCTGGCCTTACGAATATTCGGGGCAATGTTTATCTGGCGCTGTGGGACGCCTTCAAGGCAAACGACATCTCCATACCGTTTCCGCAGCGCGAAGTACGTATGCTGCAAGATTAAGCCTCCGCCTTCTCCTTGCCGGCGCTTGTTTGCGGGCTAATCTCCACCTCCCATTATATGAGAGATCAGGGTGACGGTGATGGTGCGGAAGACGGAAGTTGTTCTGATTTTGGGCAGTGGTCCGAATGCGCTTGAAACCCGGAACTGGCCGCGCGCTTGGTTCGACCGCATCGTGGCCATCAACAACGCATGGCGGGTCAGGCCGGACTGGGACGATCTGGTGTTTCCGGAAGACTTCCCCAAGGCGCGGCGCCCCCGCGATTTGAACCCCGGCCAACGTCTGGTCGAAGCCGATCAGTTTGTTCCGACCCAGAATGCATATGGCGGTTTCGTTTATGCCGGCGGCACAATGGCATTTACAGCGGGCTACTGGGCGTTGAAGGCGCTCAGACCCCGCGTGATGGCGTTCATGGGCTGCGATATGGTTTACCCGCAGATCGGCAAGACGCATTTTTATGGTGAGGGGACGGCAGACCCCCTGCGTGCCGACGTCACGCTGCAGGACCTTGGGGCAAAATCGGCACGGCTTGGTCTGCTGGCTGCCGCACAGGGATGCCGCTGTGTGAACTTGTCACGAGACCGCAGTGAGTTGCTGTTCGAAAAGGTGAATCCGGCCCGGTTGCGCGGTCTGGCAGGTCCCAATCCGGATCCGACCCTCGGCGCGCCCATTCTCAATCAGGAAGATGCCCTTGGCTATTTCGTGCCAACGGGGCGCTACTGGGAAGAAGCAAACCGCTTCGATGCTGCTGCGCTGGCCTCTATCGATGCTGCCTGGCGCGCCGAATGGTCTTCCGTGCGACTTGAAAGCCGTGCCGCATAATTGAGCCGGAAGCAGCCCGCGTACGCTGTGTTTCCGATGATGTCATTGAATTGTTGCAACGATATTGCTAAATTCAAGGCACTCCCAGCGCCGGGGATTTGACGGCGCGTCGTAAGGAGGACAATGTCCTGTCAATGCATGCTGATGCAGCTCATGCTGCGCATACCGAGGTTGCGGTGAATAGGGCCGTATCCGAAAAAGCCACAAGTGAACACTTGTTGGCGACAATCCTGAACTCCCTGAATGACGACAAGGCCGAAGATATCGTGCAGATCGATTTGCGCGGTAAGACGGAGATTGGCGACTATATGGTCATCTGCTCCGGTCGTTCGACCCGTCAGGTTTCATCGATTTCCGAGAAACTGGCGCAAAGGGTCAAGGACGAATTCGGATTTTCCGCCAAAATGGAGGGGAAGGACGCCGGCGATTGGGTTTTGATCGACACCGGCGACGTGATCGTCCATGTGTTCCGGCCCGAAGTGCGCGAGTTCTACCAGCTCGAAAAGATGTGGCAGCCGATGGAAGCCGAGGCCACCGCCCACTAAGCCACTGTGGCGGGAGCCTTGATGCGTGTGCATATCATCGCGGTCGGGCGTCTGCGCGCCGGGCCGCAGAAAGAGCTTGTCGACGACTACCTGACAAGATTTGACCGCAGCGGTCGCGCTCTCGGGCTTGGGCCAGCGCAGGTCTTAGAAATCGACGAACGCAAAGGCGGCGGCATGGCGGCGGAGGCCGCCCTCTTGCGAAAAGCAATTCCCTCCGGTGCAACGGTGGCGGTTCTGGACGAACGCGGGCGCATGGAGAGTTCGCCCGATTTCGCCGGGCATCTTGCCCGGTGGCGCGATCAGGGTTGCAGAGACTTGGCGCTGGTCATCGGCGGCGCCAATGGCATCGATCCGCCCTTGCGGGCAGAAGCCGATGTCGCCGTGTCCTTCGGCAAGATGGTCTGGCCGCATATGCTGGTCCGCGTCATGCTGGCCGAACAGCTTTATCGCGCTGCATCTATACTGGCCGGGACGCCCTATCACCGGGAATGAAGCGTTCGGCTCTTGCCGGGAAACCCGGACCGGATCGCAAAGTCAATATCCGTTGCGGACGGTCGTCATTTCGGGTCAGGACGCTCCGACCCCCAGGTCATACGACACGTCCAGCGCCGCCAGTCGCGACATATACCGGCGATCACCGCCGGGCCAATAAAACGCGCTGGCGCTTCATGTCATGCGGAAGCCCGCCCAACTGACGCAGCGCCTACGGCAGGTCGACGACAACCGTGCCTTTGTTCCACCCGGCGGGCTTGTCGCGGGCCTGCACCTGAACGCGTGTCGTTCCTTCGGGGAGGCGAACACCGGAGAGCGAGCGGGTGAAGGGTTGTTCGTCCACATGCGGGTGGGCAAGGACACGCATACCAAGTTCATTGCCCTCCATGTCGAGGATGCGCCATCCATCCGCGTAGTGCTCCCAGCCTGTGTCAGGGTGCGAGATGGTGACATCGAACCGCCATGTGCCGTCAGCGGCCTGACGCGCGTTGACATGATCTATTCTCGGCGGTTCGGCCAAAGCGTGGCCTGTCAATGCAAGCACAGCGAAGCAACACTTTTTCAGCATGGTCATGGGGCCCGGTTTATCTCTGCTCTCCGAGAGAGTTTAGTCATTCAGAAGTATTTTTCGAGAGTGCGAGGCGAATTCCCGCCGCCAGATGACGAAGAAGGTAATGAGCGTGGCTGCAACCAGCGCGGTGGTGCCAATCAGCCATGCGGCGGCCGCCAACGCGAAATAGATGGCCCTGAGCCCGCGATTGAAGCTTTTTGCCGCCGTGATGTTGATTTCTGCGGCCTGTTCCGCGCGGTGATAGGCCTTCTCGTTCTCGATGTCGTTGGGGACTGCCGCCATCATGACCGAACAATAGCCGAAAAGGCGGTTCGACCAGACAAACTTGAGAAACCCGGTGGTCAGGAAAAACGCCGGAATCATCAGTTTGATCTCCCAAATCAGCTCTGCATCTCCCGTTCGGGTGATGTCTTCCGCCAGTCCTGCCACGCGGTCCGGATTGCCGATCAGCGCCAGTGTGCCGCCAAGGGCGATGACGCAGGTAGAGGCGAAAAACGCGGTGCCCTGTCTAAGCGTTGCGAGTATTTGCGCGTCGAAAATGCGCGGCTGGCGCGTCACCATTTCGCGCATCCAGTCTCGTCGGTATCTTGCCACGAGCATGGATGTCGACGGGTGACGGACGCTGGGGTGCTCGATCCGCCACCCGATGCCGAGCCACAAAACGAACAACAGGATCAACGCAGCCAGGTCGTAGCCGGTAAACAAGGCAAGTTGGTCCATCATTTGCATGTAAGCACGCATGGCAGGTCCGATTGCTCTTGCCAATGGGCTAAATTGGTCATATTAATTTACCAAAGGGAGGTGCTTATGGAAATGCCAATGCCCGACGCGCGGATCCTGGCCCGCAAGACACGACTAATCGAACGATTGCTGTCGGTTCTTCCCGCAGATGCGGTCGTCCATGACACGCATGAAACACGCGCTTATGAATGTGATGCGCTGACGGCGTACAAATGCCCGCCGATGGCGGCCGTGCTGCCTTACACCACCGAGCAGGTGGCGCAGGTTCTGCGCATTTGCCATGAAGAAGGCGTGCCTGTCGTGCCGCGCGGTGCCGGCACCTCCCTGGCGGGTGGCGCTTTGCCGACGGCGGACAGCATCATTCTTGGCGTGGCGCGGATGACTGACGTGCTCGAAACAAATTACGACGACCGCTACATTCGCGTGCAGACCGGTCGCACAAATCTCAGCGTAACCGGTGCCGTCGAGGAAAACGGATTTTTTTATGCGCCCGATCCGTCGAGCCAGCTGGCCTGCGCCATCGCCGGCAACATCGCGATGAACTCCGGCGGCGCGCATTGTCTCAAGTACGGCGTGACCACCAACAATCTCATGGGCGTGACAATGGTCATGATGGACGGGGAAGTTGTCGAGATCGGCGGCCCCTACATGGATTCGGGCGGGCTGGACCTGCTGGGTCTGATCTGCGGCTCCGAAGGCCAGCTGGGTATCGTCACCGAGGCGACCCTGCGCATTCTGCCCAAGCCCGAAGGCGCGCGCCCCGTCCTGATGGGGTTCGATGACAACGAGGTGGCGGGGGCCTGTGTCAGCGACATCATCAAGGCCGGCGTGCTGCCGGTGGCGATAGAATTCATGGATCGCCCCTGCATCGAAGCCACCGAAGCCTTTGCCAAGGCCGGCTACCCGATGTGCGAAGCCTTGCTGATCGTCGAGGTCGAAGGGTCCGAAGCGGAAATAGATCATCAACTGTCTCTGATCACCGAGATCGCGCGCAGGCACAATCCGGTCGAGCTGCGCGAGAGCAAGTCGCCGGAAGAAAGCGCAAAGATCTGGCTGGGCCGCAAATCGGCCTTTGGCGCGATGGGGCAGATCAACGACTACATGTGTCTGGACGGCACGATCCCGGTATCCTCGCTGCCCTTCGTGCTGCGCCGCATCGGAGAGATGTCCGATCAGTTTGGTCTGAAAGTCGGCAACGTCTTTCACGCGGGGGACGGAAATATGCACCCGCTGATCCTGTTCGATGCCAACAAGCCGGGCGATCTAGAGCTCTGCGAAGAGTTCGGTGCGGAAATCCTCAAGCTGTGCGTTGAAGCAGGCGGCTGCCTCACCGGCGAGCACGGCGTGGGTATCGAGAAGAGGGACCTGATGAGCTATCAGTACACGCCTGACGATCTTGAAGCGCAGATGGCTGTCAAGGATGTTTTCGATCCGGCATGGTTGCTGAACCCCGCGAAAGTCTTTCCATTGTCCGCTTCGGAAGCCCGCCGCGCTGTTGCGATTGCCGCTCAGTAACTTTCTCACATGCGCGGCAGATGCATACACCGCGACACGACCGATAGGCCAAGAAATGATTGCACCTGATACCGAAACGGCCTTGGCCGACGCGATTAAATCGTCGACCGGCCCCCTGTCGATCAGAGGCGGCGGAACGCGCTGTCTTTCTGGTGCGGGAACGCCTCTTTCGGTTGCCGGTTTGTCCGGCATCACGTTGTATGAACCCGGCGCCCTCACGCTCGTCGTCAAGGCAGGTACACCGGTGTCCGACATCACCGACACACTGGCAGCTGAAGGCCAGCAACTTGCTTTCGAACCGATGGACCATCGGGTCTTGCTGGGCACCGAAGGGTCACCCACGATTGGCGGTGTTCTTGCCGCCAACGTCAGCGGGCCCAGACGGATTCAGGGCGGTGCCGCCCGTGATTATGCGCTTGGCGTGCGCTTCGTGGATGGCTCGGGGTCGATCATCAAGAACGGTGGCCGGGTGATGAAAAACGTGACCGGCTACGATCTGGTCAAGCTGATGGCCGGGTCGCACGGCACCCTCGGGGTTCTGACCGAAGTCTCATTGAAAGTTCTGCCGATCCCGGAGACCCAAGCCACGCTGATGATCCGCGATTTGTCGGACAACGATGCCATCCGTGCGATGGCGCAGGCGACCTGCTCGCCATACGAGGTCAGCGGTGCGGCTCATGGCGCAAAGATCGACGGAGAAAAACCGGTGACGCTTTTGCGCATCGAAGGGTTCGAAGCCTCCGTCGCGTACCGCATCGAGGCCCTGAAAAACACCCTCAGCAGTTTTGACGCCGAAATGGACGTGGCGGGGGAGGCGATGTCAAAATCGCTTTGGGAAAGTGTGCGCGACGTGACGCAGATGCGCGACCTCGAGGGCGATGTGTGGCGCGTCTCGTGCAAACCGTCGCAGGCCGCGACGCTCGCGGACAAATCGGGAGCGGAAGGCTGGTATTTCGACCGGGGCGGCGGGCTTATCTGGATCCGGACGCGGGCGGGCTCGGATCTTCGGGCGCACCTGGGCACGTTTGAAGGTCACGCAACACTGGTGCGGGCCGACGAAGAAACGCGTTCGCGGCTGGGGATTTTCCATCCCGAAGCGGCAGGGGTCGCGCGATTGAGCGCCGGGCTGCGTGCTCGCTTCGATCCGCGCGGTATCCTGAACACCGGGTTGATGGAGCCGGTAACGGCAGAGGCGGTATAATGCAGACGACCTTTACGCAAGAGCAGCTGAAAGACCCCGGTATCGCGCGCAGCAACGAAATATTGCGGTCCTGCGTGCATTGCGGGTTTTGCACGGCGACCTGCCCGACCTATCAGGTTCTGGGCGATGAATTGGACAGCCCGCGCGGGCGAATCTACCTAATCAAGGACATGCTGGAGAACGACCGGGATCCGGATGAGAAGACGGTCAAGCATATTGACCGCTGTCTCTCCTGCCTTGCCTGCATGACGACCTGTCCGTCCGGCGTGCACTACATGCATCTTGTGGATCACGCGCGCGAATACATCGAACGGCGTTACAAAAGACCCTTTGGTGACCGTGCGCTGCGCTGGATACTGGCGCATATCCTTCCCTATCCGATGCGGTTTCGTGTTGCGTTGCTGGGGGCAAAGATCGGGCGCCCATTCGCGCGCCTGGTGCCCGATGCACGGCTGCGCGCGATGCTGGAAATGGCGCCGAAAACGATCCCGCCCGTGAGCCGGAACGACGACCCGCAGACGTTTCAGCCGGCGGCGGAGCGCAAGATGCGCGTCGCGCTGATGACCGGATGTGCCCAGAAGGCGCTGAACACCGACATCAATGATGCCACGATCCGACTTTTGACGCGGCTGGGGTGCGAGGTCGTCGTGGCCCAGGGTGCGGGCTGCTGCGGCGCGCTGACGCATCACATGGGAAAGTCCGATGAAAGCCACGCGACGGCGGCCAAAAACATCAAGGCCTGGGCGCGTGAAATGGATGCCGGCGGGCTCGACGCGATCGTCATCAACACCTCCGGGTGCGGCACCACGGTCAAGGATTACGGGCACATGTTCCGCAACGACGCCAAACTCGCGTCGGACGCGGCGCGTGTTGCCGCAATCGCGATGGATGTCTCCGAAGTCCTGATGAAACTCGATCTGCCGGAAGGTGAGGACAAAAACGTCATCGTCGCCTATCACGCGGCCTGTTCGCTCCAGCACGGTCAGCAGATCAAGACCTATCCGAAAGACCTGTTGCGGCGCGCCGGCTTCTCCATCGTCGAACCCAGCGATCCACATCTGTGTTGCGGATCGGCGGGAACGTACAACCTGATGCAACCGGAGATATCCAAGCAGTTGAAGGTGCGGAAAGTGCGGACGCTGGAAGCGAGGAACCCCGACGTGATCGCGGCCGGGAACATCGGCTGTATGATGCAGATCGGCACCGGCACCCGGATTCCGGTGGTTCACAGTGTCGAGTTGCTGGACTGGGCGACCGGCGGTCCGAAACCGCCGTCGCTGGAAAACGGATCCCGCGCGCAAGGGGAAGTGCCCGTCCTGCGTTAATCATAAGACGACAGACCGTTGACGAACTGGACGCGAAACGCTCCATTTTGGCCGTATTTATGCCGCATCCCTGACGTAGGTCGAGAGGCCAGAGCGAAGGGGATTAGTTTTGCGTTATTGGATTGCCGCATGCCTGTGCGCAGCCGGCCTGGCTGGTGCCGCGCTTGCGCAGGAGAGTGTTCTGCGTTCGTTGCAGACCGGTGTGGACGCCAGCCCATGGGAGGCCGTGGGCCGGCTGGATGTCGGCGGCAACGGTTTTTGCACCGGCGCTTTGATCGAACCGCATCTGGTCCTGACGGCCGCGCATTGTCTTTTTG
>JASFFN010000029.1:0-9291 GCA_050124275.1 Roseobacter sp.
TGAACAGGCTGGATGTGTCCCAGCGTCCGCCACCCATTTTCTGCACATCCTTGTAGAACTGATCGACAAGGGCGGTCACCGGAAGGCTGGCGCCGGTTTCATCTGCCGTGGACAGGCAGATGCCCAAGTCTTTGCGCATCCAATCGGTCGCAAAACCATGGTCGAAATGGTCATCCAGCATCGTCTCGTAGCGGTTGGACATCTGCCAGCTGCCCGCCGCGCCCTGAGAGATCACTTCGACCACCGCGCGGCCGTCGAGCCCCGCTTTCTCGGCAAAATGCAAAGCCTCGCTGAGCCCCTGCACCAATCCCGCGATGGCGATCTGGTTGCACATCTTGGTCATCTGACCCGCACCGCTTTCGCCGATGCGGCGACAGATCTTGGAATAGACCTCCATGACCGGCAATGCACGGGTATAGGCGCCTTCGTCACCGCCGCACATGATCGACAGCGCGCCGTTTTCCGCACCCGCCTGCCCGCCCGAGATCGGGGCATCCACAAAACTGATCTGATGGTCATTCGCAGCAGCATACAGCTCGCGCGTGACGGCGGCGGACACGGTGGTGTGGTCCACAAAGATGGAACCGGCCGCCATGCCCGCAAAAGCGCCGTCCTCGCCAAGGCAGACACTGCGCAAATCATCGTCATTCCCGACGCAAGACATGACAAAATCGGCCCCTTCTGCGGCTTTTGCAGGTGTCAGGGCCATTTTGCCACCATACGTCTTAACCCAGTCTTCCGCCTTCGAGGCGGTCCGGTTGTAGACGGTCACATCGTGACCGGCCTTTTGCAAATGCCCCGCCATGGGCGCGCCCATGACACCTAATCCCAGAAATGCCACTTTGGCCATTTTGTTCTTCCTTTTGGGTGTTGCTTTACGTAGCTGTGCTACCTAACAGTCAGAAACCTAGGGTCAATCAATTCTGCTTATTTTCCGCACGGAGGGCGCATGCGGCAGGTCTTTACATGGCTGTTGCGACTTGCAGGCACAATGATCTTACTGGTCGTTGCCGCCGTTGTCCTTGCGTATTATCTGGCCTCGCGCTCCCTGCCCGACTACAACGCCGAACTCATTGTCCCGTATCTAAGCGCCCCGGTCGAGATCGTGCGCGACAATGCGAATGTTCCTCACATCTTTGGCGAAACGGACGAAGATGTGTATTACGCGCTTGGCTTTGCGCATGCGCAGGACCGTCTGTGGCAGATGACAACCATGCGGCGGACCGCCCAGGGCCGCTTGTCCGAAGTTTTCGGCGCGGCAACCGTCGAAACCGATACGCTGCTGCGCCGTCTGGACATTTATTCGCTCGCCGTCGCTTCGCTGGACGCTCAGGACGAACGGACGATGCGCATCCTGCGTGCCTATGCAACCGGCGTGAATGCACGCCTCGATCAGATCAATTTCCAAGCACTCGGACGCGGGGCCCCGGAGATGTTCCTGTTCAATGCGCCGGTGTCGCCGTGGCGGCCGGCGGACACGCTGGCGATCGCAAAACTGATGGGACTGCGGCTGGCCGGTCAGCTTGACAACGAAGTCTTGCGGGCACGGATGTCGCTGATGCTGCCGGATGCCGACCGGCTGCGCGATATTCTGCCGGATGCACCTGGTTCGGGTCTGGCGGTCTTGCCGGAGTACGCCGAACTTTTTCCCACTGTTCCCCGTTTTGCGGAAAATATCCAAGGTCCGCAGCATCCACTCTCTCCTTTTCGGCGCAAACCATTTGCAGGGGCGTCCAATGTCTGGGCAGCTGACCCGACGCGCTCGGCATCCGGCGGGACGCTTCTGGCCAATGACCCGCACCTGCCGTTCTCAGCCCCGGGCATCTGGTATCTGGCGCGGCTGGAATTGCAGTCGGGCGGGATCATAGGCGCGACGATCCCGGGAATGCCGCTTGTCCTATCGGGACGCAGCGCGGACTTGGGATGGGGACTGGCCTCTGGCTATGTCGACGATCAGGATGTCTTCATCGAGGAGGTCAATCCCGACAATCCCGAGGAATACCGGACGCCTGATGGGTTCAAGGCATTCGAGACGCGAAAATCCATCGTCAACATCAAGGATGCCCCGCCGGTAACGATTACCCTGCGCTGGACGGACAACGGGCCGGTCCTGCCGGGATCACATTACAATCTGGCGAGCATAACCCCGCCGGGGCACGTTGCCGCGCTATCATGGACCGTCCTGAGCCCGCGCGACACTTCTCTGGGTGCAGCGCTGCGCCTCGTCGAGGCAAAGTCGGTCGAAGCGGGTTTCGAGACCCTAGAAAGCTTTATCGCGCCGGCACAAAACATCGTGCTCGTGGATCGTGAAAAAATCGGAATGAAAACGATCGGGGCGCTGCCGCGACGCGATGCGCGGCATCAAAGCAAGGGGCGGTTGCCCAGCCCCGGCTGGATCGACACCAACCGCTGGAAAGGCCGCCTGCCCTATAGTGCCAACCCCGAGTTCATAGCCCCTGCGGGCGGCATTCTCGGCAATACAAACAACAAGACCGTAGATCGCCCTTTCCCGAACCACGTGTCTTTCGATTGGGGCGACACGCAGCGGGTGAAGCGCTGGGAAAAGCTGATGCAAAGCCGGCAAGTACACACCCGCGACAGTTTCATCGAAGCACAATTGGACACGGTCAGCTTCACTGCTCAATCGCTGCTGCCGCTTGTCGGTGCGGAACTGTGGTTTACCGGGGAAGCCGCCCCGGAGGGCACGCCGCTGCGCCAGCGGCAACGCGCCCTGGAACTTCTCGGGCGCTGGTCCGGCGAGATGAACGAACACATGCCCGAACCGCTTATCTACGCGGCATGGTTGCGCAATCTGCAATCGCGGATCATCGAAGACGAGCTGGGACCTCTCGCCGAAGAAATGACCCACGTGGAGCCTTTGTTCATCGAGCGTGTTTTCCGTGACATAGACGGCGCGTCCAAGTGGTGCGACGTGATCCAGTCGGCGCCACGCGAGAGCTGCGCCGACATGGCGCGGCTCGCGCTGGACGATGCCCTCATCTGGATCGAGGAAACCTGGGGCCCCGCGCTCGAAAGCCTGCGCTGGGGAGATGCGCATCAGGCGACCCATGACCACGAGGTTCTGGGGAATGTGCCGATCCTGCGGTACTTCGTGAATATCCGCCAGTCCACCAACGGTGGTGACAACACCCTGCAGCGCGGTTTGACCAAGGGAACGGAGCCCGACCCTTTTCACAACGTGCACGGTGCCGGGTATCGTGGCGTTTACGACTTCGCCGACCCCGACAGCTCGGTCTTTATCGCCGCAACCGGACAGTCCGGCCATTTCCTGTCCCGCCACTATGATGACATGGCGCAGCTTTGGCGACGCGGCGAATACATCCCGATGTCCCTGGCGGAGGACCTCGCGCGCGCCGGTGCAGTTGGTGTGACGATCCTGAGACCAGCGGAGTGACATGGCGCGGGTCATTCTCTTCAATAAACCCTACGGCGTCCTGTCGCAGTTTACCGACAAAGGCACCGAAGGGTCTCCGCGACCGACCCTGTCAAACTTTATCGAGGCCCCCGGGTTCTATCCGGCCGGGCGGCTGGACCGAGACAGCGAAGGTTTGATGGTTCTGACCGACGACGGCAAGTTGCAGGCACGAATATCCAGCCCGAAATACAAAATGCGCAAAACCTACTGGGTACAGGTGGAAGGCCGCCCCAATGAAAAGCAACTTGCGGAGCTGCGCGCTGGCGTGACGCTCAGGGATGGACCAACGCGCCCCGCATCGGCCATCCTGATCGACGCGCCCGAAAACCTTTGGCCTCGGGATCCACCGGTGCGTTTTCGCAAGACCGTGCCGGACTCGTGGCTGAAGATTACCATTGACGAGGGTCGTAATCGCCAGGTCCGCCGGATGACGGCACAGGTGGGGCTGCCCTGCCTGCGCCTTGTCAGAGCGCAGATCGGCGACTGGCGCCTGAACGGTCTGCGTCCCGGCAGCTGGCGTTTCGCGTCTGCGACAGGGCGGTAGTCAGAGCCTGGCGAATTGGGCTTCCTGCGCACTGGTCCAGCGTACCGTTATCTCAAAACCGGTATCGGTCTGACGCTCGGAACTGACAAGGTCCTGGTCAAAGAGCCAGGCCCGCTTTTTGCCGTCGGCGAAGCTCAGACAGAGCACCGCATCGTGTTTGCTGCCTTGCAGGGTTTCCGTGATCGCCACCAGAAACGCGTCGATCCCATCGCCTGTCAGAGCCGAGATCGCAAAGACGCCAGAATCGCGTTCAGCGCGGGCGCGCATGGCGTCGGCTTCCTCTTTTGACAGGGCGTCGAGTTTGTTCCAGACCTCGAACATCGGCCTGTCTTCGCCGACCCCCAGTGAAACCATGATCTCGCGCACATCCTTTGCCTGCTCTTCCGTTTCGGGATGCGAGATGTCGCGCACGTGGCAGATCACGTCTGCGGCGAGAACCTCCTCGAGTGTCGCCCGAAACGCCGCGACCAGTTCCGTCGGCAACTGTGAAATGAAACCAACCGTGTCCGACAGGATCACCTCCGGTCCATCAGGCAGGTGCAGCCGTCGCATGGTCGGGTCCAAGGTCGCAAAAAGCATATCCTTCGCGGTGACGTCAGCCCCGGTCAATCGGTTGAACAAAGTGGATTTTCCGGCGTTGGTATACCCGACGAGCGCAATGATCGGATAGGGAACCTTTGCCCGGGACGCGCGGTGCAGCGCGCGCGTCTTGACCACCTTGTCGAGTTGCCGCCGCAACCGGGTGAGTTGTTCGTCGATCGCGCGCCGGTCCGCTTCGATCTGCGTTTCGCCCGGCCCCCCGACAAACCCAAGGCCACCGCGCTGGCGTTCAAGGTGGGTCCATGCCCGCACCAACCGCGTTCGCTGGTAACTCAGCGCGGCCATTTCAACTTGCAGAACGCCTTCGCGGGTTGCCGCGCGATCACTGAAGATTTCCAGAATCAACCCTGTGCGGTCGAGCAGTTTGACACCCCAGGCCTTTTCAAGATTGCGCTGCTGAACGGGGCTGACGGGGCCATCGACAAGAACAAGCTCGATCTCTTCGCGCGAGAAGGTCTCTTTCAACTCGGCGATCTTGCCAGACCCGAAAAGCATGCCTGCCCGGACCGTTTTAAGCGGTACGATCTCCGATCCGATGACCTCGAGTTCAGGCAACGCATGCGCAAGCGAAACGGCCTCAGCCAGCGCGTATCGCGGCAACCGCCGATCCGGATCGGGAACGGTTTTTATGTCAGGATGCAGGACCCAGGCACGCGTCGTTCTGGGTCCGTCCGTGTCATCGACTTGAAAGGCCGGTCGGCTCAAGAAGCCTCTTCACCCTCATATAGGCTGATAGGCTGGCTCGGCATGATGGTCGAAATCGCGTGCTTGTAGACCAACTGGGATTGACCATCGCGCCGCAAGAGAACGCAGAAGTTGTCAAACCACGTAATCACACCCTGCAACTTCACCCCGTTTATCAGAAAGATCGTGACCGGTACTTTTGTTTTGCGAACATGGTTCAGGAACGCATCCTGAAGGTTCTGTCTGTCCGACGCCATTGTGGACCTCGCCTTTTTTCTTGCAGGAGTTCGCGCATCGAACTCGTCCCTCGTATCGATTATGAAGTGCCGCGCGCCGAGTTTCCACCCCCAAAAAACACTCCGTTACGGACCTATTCAGGCCAGCCCTCAACCACGCCACAAATCTGGCGTGAAAAGTGCGATAATTGCAAGCGTTTCGAGGCGACCCAGCACCATTGCCGCACAAAAAACGGCCTTGGCAGATAATGTCAGCCCCGCGAGGTCGATGGGCGCGTCTGCAGCGTGTATCGTCAGCGGACCGGTTGTCGACAGCCCCGCGATGCTCAGAACCAACGCTTCGTCGAACTCGACCCCGAAGAGCGCCATCAACATTGTCAATGCCGCCAGGGTAATCGCGAAGAGCATGAAGAAAATCCACGCGATGAAGGCGCCGTTACGCTGCAAGCGTCTGCTTTCGCTGCCTGCGCCACTGACCGACGAGGGGTGGACAAGCCTTTCCAACTCGCGTTTCCCATTCAGGTAAAGCGCGAATACCCGCAACAGTTTCACACCGCCGGCGGTCGTCGCCACGCCGCCGCCAACAAGGGCAAGTCCCATCAGGATCAAACCCGGTGTCTCCAGTCCGGACCAGGCCTGTGCCTCCGCCCAGTCACTGCTGACAAAACCGGTGGTCGTCAGAAATGACATGACCGTGAAAACCGACCCCCAGAATGCCCGGATGGCCGATTCCAGATCGTCCTCGGCGGCCACGTCAAACGCACCGATCCAGTGGCGCAGGAAAAGAACCGCGGGTACGCCAAGTACAATTATCATGCCCAGCCGAAACTCCGGATCGGTCCTGATGCCGCTCCGGGTCGCCGTGACGGTGTCGGACGAAAACGTCAGCCGCGACAGCGCGAAAAGCATGAACAGAAGCATCAGGACTTCGCCCGTAAAACCCGAACCATTGGTCCCCAGCCCGCCGACCGGCGAGATGCCCGAAGTCGACATGACGGACATCGCATGTGCGAGCGCCACCAGCGAGGAATCCCCGCTGATGATAAGAAGCACCCAAAGCAGCAAGGTCAGCCCGACGTATATCGGCACAAGCGCGGCGGTGATCCGCAACAGGCGCTCGCGGGGATCCGTACGCCCCAGGGAAAATTTGGTTTCACGCTGCCCCGGTTCGGCTTGCGCGGTGACTTCGAAGCCGCCCAGATTCATCGGGGCCAGAATTGCGGAGGCGGCAATCCATATGATCAGCCCTCCCATCCAGCCGACTTGAGCGCGCCAGAGGTGCAACGTGTTGTTCAACCTCGTTGCATCGTCGAAAAGAGTCGCCCCGGTCGTCGTCAGCGCGCTGACCATTTCGACATAGGCGTTCAGAAAACTCGTTGTCTTGAGGCTTTCATAAAAGGGCAGCGCAAGGAACAGGGGCAGAAAGACAAAAGTGGCGAACACGGACATCAGATTGCCCACGGCACCGTGGCGCGGTTTCCGACCAGCCTGAGCGATAACAATCATCGTGAAAATCACAAGGCCGAAGGACCCCGTGTACAAGAATGTGCGCGCTGTCTCCAACTCGCGCGTGGCCCCGCCATGAAGGGCCGGCACCACCATCGACAAGGACGCCACGCCAAAAATGAGAACGAACACTTGCTGATCCAGCAGCTTGGCCGGGGGAGACTTTGGATTCTGTGGCCTGCTTCTTTGCTGCATGGCTCAAAAGAAGTCGATCGAAACCTGCATGAGGCGCTCGACCTCGGGGACGTCTCCGGCAAGCGAAAAAATGGCGACCACATCGCCCTCGTCGATGCGGGTGCTTCCCATGGGTCGCAGGATGTCGTTACCCTTGCGAACCGCTCCGACGAGGACACCTTCGGGGAATTCAACGTCCGCGATCCGACTGCCCGCAAGCGGCGAGGTCGACAGCACTTCGGCCTCGATCACCTCGGCCTCGGCATCTCCGATTGAGTAGACAGCGCGCACGCGGCCATGCCGGATATGGCGCAGAATAGAGCTTACGGTCGTCGCGCGCGGGTTGATGTAGGCATCGATGCCCAAGGGCCCCATCAGCGGCACCAGTGTCGGGTCGTTGATCAGCGAGATCACATAGGGGCAGCCCTCGGCTTTGGCGCGGACACAGGCGAGCATGTTGGTTTTGTCATCATCCGTGACGGACAGCATGGCATCGGCGCGCGAGATGCCGGCTTCTGCAAGCAAGGCCGCGTCCAGACCATCGCCATGCAGAACGATCGTTCTTTCCAGCGCCTCCGCCGCCAGTTCGGCGCACCGGCGGTTCTTTTCGATGACCTTGGTGCGCACCCGCTTGACCTTGGATTCCAGAGTTTGGGCAACCGCCAGCCCGACGTTGCCGCCACCGACCAACACAACGCGTTCCTGTTTGCCCTGGGTCTTGCCGAAGATCTCCATCGTGCGCGCGATATCATCCACGTGGCAGAAAACGTAGCAATCATCGTTCACGAACAACTGGTCATTTGCTTCGGGCGCAAAAAGCGTGCCTTCGCGCCGCACGCCCACCACCGTGGCCCGGAGCGTCGAAAAGAGATCGGTCAGCTGGCGCAACGGCGTATTTACAACGGGACACTCCTCTTCGATCGAGATACCGAGCAGTTGCGCCTGACCTTCCATGAAAACTTCGGTATCGAAGGCAGCAGGCGCCGCCAGCCTCTGCAAAGCCGCTGCGGCGACTTCGCGTTCCGGGCTGATTACCACGTCGATGGGCATGTGATCGCGCCGATAGAGATCGGAGTATATCGCGTCGAGATAGGACTGGCTGCGCAGACGCGCGATCTTGCGGTTCACCCCGAAGACCGAATGCGCGACCTGACAGGTCACCATGTTCACTTCGTCGGAATGGGTCGCCGCAATCACCATCTCGGCATCCCGCGCCCCTGCCCGCGCCAGAACGTCCGGATAGCTGGCAAAGCCCGCGATACCCTGCACGTCCAGCGTATCCGTCGCGCGGCGCACCAGATCGGGGTTGTTGTCGACCACCGTCACATCGTTGCGTTCGCCCGACAGATGACGCGCGATTTGCCAGCCAACCTGACCAGCACCGCAAATGATGACCTTCATGTTTCCTGTCCCTCAGGGCGTTTCAGGACTTTCTGAATGGCAGAAGCCCTTGTGGCGGTCAAATCAATTGTCTTATCGGCAAGATCGCGTCAAATTTCAGCGATGCAGAGATTAAAGTACATTTCCATCACCTTGCTCGGCTTGGCCGCCTGCACCCCCGTGTCGCTTTACTACAAGCCGAACGTTGCCGTGACCCGCTTGAACAACGATTTATTGGATTGCGAGGTCTCCGCTCTGAAGGATGCACCGGTAGCGTCTCAGATTCGCCGCGGTCCACCGCGTTACATTCCAGGATACCATCACTGCAATTCCAAAGGTCACTGTTACCGCTCCGGCGGTTATTTCGTTCCGGGCGAGGCCTATTCCGTCGATGTAAACGCGCGCTTGCGCCACGACCTTGAAAAACGATGTATGGGGCGGAAAGGCTACCAGTTAATCGAACTACCTCGCTGTTCGACGGGTGTGTCTTCGGCGGATGCGACAGCTATTGCAGGACAGGTCCCCTTACTGACAGAAAACAGTTGCGTCGTGCGCGAAAATGGCGGGCGTTGGCAAATAATCGATCCGGCACTTTAGAGGCTGTCGCTTTTGGTATACCTTTGAAGAAGAATACTTTTATTGCTGTAGACCATGCCCGCTCTGATTCCCTCCTCACAACCTGATTTACAGCGCATAAAATCAGTTTCACAGGCTTACGCGCGTGCACTCAA
>JASFFN010000030.1:0-9275 GCA_050124275.1 Roseobacter sp.
CGCCGCAAAATCGCGACCCCAGCCCCGAAGAGATAGCGATGATGCGGCCGTTCCTGCATCGTCACATTGCTTTGGCGCAACCGAAATTTCTTGTGGTCATGGGCAATATCTCGGCGCAGGCGTTGCTTGGCAAACGCGGGATCACCCGGTTGCGCGGCAACTGGAGCGAGGTTGCAGGTCTCCCGGCCTTGCCGATGTTCCATCCGGCATATCTGCTGCGAAACCCGTCCGCAAAACGTGAGGCCTGGGCGGATTTGCTGAGCCTGAGGGTACGCGCGACAGATGGTTGATGCGCTCAGTCTCGCGGCTTTCATCCCCGCAGCACTCGCGCTGAACCTCACGCCCGGGGCCGATATGATGTTGTGCGTTGCGCAAGGGATGCGGCACGGCCCGCGCGCGGCGTGGCTGGCCAGTGCCGGTGTGGCCACAGGCGGCATCATCCATGTGCTGGTCGCCGGGTTGGGGCTGAGCGCGCTTCTGGCGCGGGAACCGTTGGCGTTCGATGTGATCCGGTGGGTGGGCGTCGCCTATCTTTTGTGGCTCGCCCTCAAAGCGCTGCGCGGATCCATGGGGCCGGTGAAAGCGCCACCGGCGAAAAAGCATGCGGCCTATACGGCGGGTTTATTCGTCAACCTCCTGAATCCGAAGGTCATTCTGTTTGTTCTCGCTTTCATTCCACAATTCGTCTTGCCGGAAGCGGGGCCGGTCGTTGTGCAGTTTTTTGTTTTTGGCGCCGTCATGGCTTCCGGCGGATTCCTCGTGAATGGACTTGTGGGTACGTGGGCCGGAAACTTGGGGCGAAAGCTTGTACAGGGGAGCCGACTGTTGGATATTCTTGCAGCAGGAATTTTCACCGCGCTGGCCCTGCGTCTGGCGCTCATCCAAAGGACCTGACATGAGCCGCATCGACGACAGCAAAGAGTTCATCCCGATCCGCATCGCGGTTCTCACAGTGTCGGACACGCGGGATCTTTCGCAGGACAAATCCGGCGACGTGCTCGTTGGCCGGCTGCAGGCAGCGGGACACACGCTCGCGGACCGGCGGATACTTCCGGACGAGCGCGACCAGATCGCCGATCTGTTGCGCGCGTGGTGTGCTGACGACAGCATTGATGTCGTCCTCTCCACCGGGGGAACCGGCCTGACCGGGCGTGACGTGACCGTGGAAGCGCATCGCGATGTCTACGAAAAGGAAATCGACGCCTTTGGCACGGTTTTCACGATGGTGTCGATGCAAAAGATCGGGACCAGCGCCGTGCAGAGCCGCGCGACCGGCGGCGTGGCCAATGGAACATATCTCTTTGCGTTGCCCGGTAGCCCCGGTGCCTGCAAAGACGCCTGGGACGAGATTCTTGCCAAACAACTCGACTACCGGCACCGACCCTGCAACTTCGTCGAGATCCTGCCCAGACTGGATGAGCATCATCGGCGGAAGTGACCGGTGCCCGCCGGCCGCGTCCTGTTGTGTAAAATCTGGCACTCTGCCACACGACGCCCTATCTTGAAGGGCATGTACGGGACGAGAGTGTAATGCGGTTCTTGCGTCAGAGCATTATCGGAATTTTCCTTGCGTCATTGACGCTGGGTCTGCTGGCCTACGCGGGTCACATCGTTTTCGACGCGGTGCGAGACAGTCTGGCGGACGAGCAATCTGCTCCGGTTGCGCGCGAAAGAGTGTTTGCCGTCAATCTCGTTACCGCGGAGACGAGTGCCGAGGTACCGGTGCTCGATACATTCGGAGAGATTGCGTCGCGGCGGACACTCGAAATTCGTGCGGCCGTTTCAGGGCGGATCATCGCGCTTGCACCGAATTTCGAGGACGGGGCGGCGGTTGCGCAGGACGACGTTCTGATTTCCATCGATCCGGCGGACCTGCAGTCGGAAGTGGACCGCCTGAGGGCCGACCTCGCAGATGCCGAGGCCGAGGTGCGCGACGCGGACCGGGGACTGGAGCTTGCCCTGCTGGACGAGGCCGCCGCGAAACAACAAGCGACATTGCGCGCACAGGCCTTTGCGCGCCAGGCCGATCTGGCGGGGCGCGGGGTTGGGTCTGCCGCTTCCGTCGAGACAGCCGAACTGGCCGCCGCCGCCGCCGATGCGGTCGTCATTACGCGCCGGCTTGCCGTCACCCAGGCGGAGGCGCGGATAGATCAGGCCGCGACACGGCTGGAACGCGCACGCATCGCACTGGCTGACGCCACCCGCGATCTAGAGGACACAACCATCAGAGCGCCGTTCGACGGGCTTCTGAGCGACACGGCAGTTGTAGAGGGCGGGTTGATCGTGGTGAACGAAAGACTGGCCGATCTGGTCGATCCGAACGATCTCGAGGTCGGTTTTCGGCTCTCGACGGCGCAGTACTCGCGCTTGCTGGATCAGGAGGGCGATATTCTGCCCTTGCCTGTTACGGTCGAACTTGACGCGTCAGGCGTTGATCTCACCGCCAGGGGTTTTGTCAGCCGCGTCAATGTGGCAACCGGAGACCTCCAGACCGGTCGCTTGATATTCGCGAGACTTGACAATCCACGCGGATTCCGACCGGGCGATTTTGTCGCCGTGCGCGTCGAGGAGCCCGCTTTGAGCGGCGTCGTTCGCCTGCCCGCGACCGCCTATGACACAGCCGGACATGTGCTTGTGCTTTCGCAGGATGACCGTCTGGAAACGCTGGAGGTGGAGCTGGTCAGGCGGCAGGGCGACGATGTGCTGGTGCGGGGCGCGGGCCTGGCAGGCCGCGAGGTCGTCCGTGAACTTTCGCCATTGCTCGGCGCGGGTATAGCGGTCAGACCGATCAGGACCAACGCCAGCGAAGCATCGAATGCAACGCCCCTTATGCTACGCCTTACGGAAGAGCGGCGTGCACGACTGATCGCCTTCGTGCAAGAGGATGAGCGCTTCCCTGACACGGAAAAGACGCAAATACTGTCGCAGTTGTCCGGCCGGGATGTTCCCAGGCAAATCGTGACGCGGCTGGAAAGCCGCATGGGAGGCTAAAGGATGATGCGGGATATTCCCGTTGCCGCGCGCGGCATCCTTTCCTACTTCGCGCGGCATCGCACGCTTGCCAATCTTCTTTTTTTCCTTCTGGTCATCATCGGACTGGCGGCAGTGCCGAACATGCGCACCCAGTTTTTCCCGGACATTGTCTACCAGAACATCAATGTCACGACCAGTTGGGAAGGCGCCAGCGCGGAAGATATCGATCGTGGTGTCATACAGGTCCTCGAGCCGGCGCTGCTGTCGGTCGATGGCATCATGTGGTCCAGCGCCAGCGCACGGGAGGGCTTCGGCGGGCTCTACATCACCTTCGAGCCGGGATGGGATATGGCGCGTGCCGCCGATGATATCCAGACCGCTCTGGACAGCATCACCGACTTGCCGGAGGACATGGACGATCCGAAAGTCGACCGATCCGTATGGCGGGACCGGGTCACCGACATCGTCATTTCGGGGCCCGTAAGTCCGGAACAGCTGGGCATGTTTGCTGACGAGTTGATCGTCAGATTGTTCAGGCAAGGGGTGACAAGGACGACTTTGAGCGGTGTTGCGGCTCCCCGGATCATCATCGAGGTCTCTTCTGCGCAACTGATGTCCAACAAGATCACCATGGCGGAAATCGCCAGTGCCATCGCGGCGGAGGTCGATGCAAATCCCGCCGGTGACATAACGGATGCCAATCTGCGGGTGCGCATGGGGGGGGAAAAACGCGATCCCGCTGAAATTGCCGATATCATCCTGCGTTCCAACGATGACGGATCAAAGCTCAAAGTCGGGGATGTTGCGAGTATATCCCGTGCCGGCGCTGACCGGGAGGTCGGTTACTTTGTCGGCGAAAATCCGGCGGTTTCTCTGCGCGTCGACAGAACCGAGAACGGCGATGCGGTTGCCATTCAGCGGAAGGTCGAACGTGTCGCCGAGGAGCTTGAGGCCACGCTGCCCGAAGGCGTAACGGTCGATCTGATACGCACCCGGGCTGCCGCCATATCCGAGCGTCTCGAAATCCTCATAAACAATGGTGTGATGGGCCTCGGTCTGGTGGTTTGCCTGCTTTTTCTGTTTCTCAATGCACGGACCGCGTTCTGGGTGGCCGCGGGTATCCCGGTGGCGATGCTTGCGGCAATTTCGATCATGTACGTGGGTGGGCTGACCTTCAATATGGTCTCCTTGTTCGGTCTTATCATCACGCTCGGGATCGTGGTGGACGACGCAATCGTTGTCGGCGAACACGCGGACTACCGTGCGCGACATTTTGGAGAGAGTCCGGTTGAGGCGGCAGAGAACGCGGCGCGCCGGATGGCGATGCCGGTTTTCGCGGCAACGCTGACAACGGTGATCGCCTTCTGCGGGCTGGTGTTCATAGGCGGGCGCTTCGGGACAATGATCCGCGACATACCGCTGACGGTGATCGCGGTCTTGGTCGCCTCGCTGGTGGAGTGTTTTCTGATCCTGCCCAATCACATGGTGCATGCTCTGAGCGCCAAGGCCAAGGCGCGCTGGTACGACTGGCCAAGCCGGCAGGTAAACCGCGGTTTCGTGGCGATGCGCGAAAAGCTCTTCCGCCCCTTCATGGCCTATGTGATATCCGCCCGTTACGTTGTGCTGGCGGCGGTTGTCCTGATCCTGGCGAGCCAGCTTGCGCTGTTTATCCGTGGCGATGTGCAATGGCGCTTTTTCAATGCGCCGGAACGCGGATCGGTTTCGGGGAACTTCGTGATGGTCGAGGGCGCCACACGCGAGGATTCGATTGAAATGATGCGCGAAATGCAGCGCGCCACCGAGGAACTCGCCCGCGAGTACGAAGAGCGCTACGGCATCAATCCGGTTGATTATGTCCTGACCACCGTTGGTGACAATGCGGGACGCCGGATCGGTGGAACGGATGGAAAGAGCAAGGATCTTCTGGGCGGCATCAGCATCGAACTGATCGACCCGGAGTTGCGGCCGTATTCCAGCTTTGCCTTTGTTAGCGACCTGCAGGAGCGGGTCGTGCGTCACCCGCTTGCCGAAACCGTGACGTTCCGGGGGTGGCGATCCGGCCCCGGCGATGATGGTCTGAAAGTACGTTTCTTCGGTGCCGAGGCGGAGGTGCTGAAGGCCGCAAGCCTTGACTTGCAGGCAGCCTTGCAGCGGTATCCCGAGATCAGCGCGCTCGAAGACTCACTGGCGTTCGACAAGGAGGAACTGGTCCTCGATCTGACGCCGCAGGGGCAGGCCCTCGGGTTCAAAGTGGATGATCTCGGTCGCGCCTTGCGTCACAGGCTTGCAGGCATTGAGGCGGCAACCTATCCGGAGGGCCCGCGCAGTGTCGAAATTCGCGTCGAACTGCCAAAAGGCGAACTGACAGCGGATTTTCTCGAGCGCACCCAGATGCGCAGCCCCTCTGGCGAATACATCCCGCTCGCAGACATCGTGAGCGTCGAACGACGCCTTGGTTTCAACACGGTGACACGCGAAAACGGATTGCGGGTGGTGAGCGTCACGGGCGAATTGTCCGAAGATGATCCGGCTCGCGCCGCCGAAATCGAAGATCATCTGCGCAATGAAATTCTGCCGTCCGTCGCCAGTATCCATCAGGTTCAGTGGCAAATGGCCGGGCAATCTCAACAGGAAAACGAATTCCTCAGTGATGCCCTGACCGGGCTCATTCTGTGTCTGGCCGGAATATATGCGGTTCTTGCCTGGATTTTTTCCAGCTGGAGCAGACCGTTCGTTGTCATGGCGATCATTCCGTTCGGCCTTGTGGGCACGATCTACGGGCACTGGGTCTGGGAAGTCCCGCTCAGCATGTTCACGGTCGTCGGTCTGCTGGGCATGACCGGCATCATCATCAACGATTCCATCGTGCTCGTGACGACAATTGACGAATATGCGCAAGAACGGGGGTTGATACCGTCCATCGTCGACGGCGCCGCGGACCGCCTCAGACCAGTCTTGCTGACGACGCTGACAACCGTGCTTGGGATGACGCCGCTCCTGTTCGAAACCAGCACGCAGGCGCAGTTTCTGAAACCGACCGTGATCACGTTGGTTTACGGACTTGGCTTTGGAATGGTTCTGGTGCTGCTGGTTGTTCCGGCGCTGATGGCCGTCCAGCATGACTGTTCCCGGCAGATCACAGCAGTGCGGCGCGCCTCCTTGTCGCCGTCGTCTGGATTGCGTCTTGGGTTTGCTGTCGTCTGGGCCATGATTCTGGCATGGTTTGCCATGACCCTGGGCTGGACGATCTGGTCCGGGGACCTGATGGCAGGCTTCGCCGCGCTGATCCCCATCCTGCAAGACATATCGCCGTTGCCCGCTTCACTGGCGCTTTTCGTGATCGGATCGGCGGTTGTTTCCTTGCTCGCCTACGCGGTTTTCGCCGTCGTCGTCAGTTCCGGAGTGAAACGAAGCGCTTAACCGGCAGAGCAGCCTTTTACATCCACGGCATACTGACTGCCGAGCACTGTGATTCGAATAGCGGAACGATCAATCGCGATGGGCCCGCCGGTGATGTTCACCAGTTCCGATGTCGCAATCACGACGTCACCCGTGCGCCGCGTATCGGCTTCGCTTACCCAGATGTTTTCGAGACCCGGTTCGAACACGACATATTCCCGGCCGCCCGCCGGGGGCATGGCGATATGAGCTTCGATTTGCAATCCATCCGCTGTGGGGGAAACCCGACATTTCGCGGATCGAACGCCGGCCTCTGACGGGCTGTACGGTCTTTCGGCCAGCGCCGCGGCGATGATCGGTGTCGGCGTCAAATTGTCATTGTCGATCAGGGCGCTGAATTCCAGTTCATGCGGGATGCATACGTCCGAACACACGCCCAATTCCATTTTTGCGTTCAATTGGACGGGCTTGCCGTCAGAGGTCGGTTCGATGCGCAACGGAATGACCAGCGAGTTCTCGTACCCGACAGACCGCATTCCGTTCTGGTCGAATACCTTGGGGGTCGGCCAGTTGATCGACACCGTCGCCATGTTGCGGGACCCCGCCCAGTCGAATTGCGGCGGAATGCCCGCGTCTCCCGGTGCACGCCAGTACGTCTTCCACCCGGGTGCCAGACTCAGGCGCAACGCCGCCATCCGGCTGCCGTCCGCAAGGACCCAGCCTTGCAGAACCTCGCCTGTCACAGGCACGTCAAAGCGGTCTTCGGCGTTTGCCGTAGACAGGGCGCAGGCGCAGACTGCCAAGGTAGCCATCACATTCTTCATGGCGACAATATGCGCACGGGCTCGCAAAATGCCAAGTCACGTTCCGTTCAGCGATGTTTCTGGTTCTTTGGCAGCTTCGCTCTTGCGCCAATTGCGCCAGCGCTTCATGTTTGGGGTGTAGCAGGTAAATGACGGGCGGAGAAAAACCGTGGATTTAGAAGGTAAAATCCTGATTGCGATGCCCGCGATGGGGGATCCGCGTTTTGAACACGCGGTGGTTCTGATCTGCTCTCACTCGGATCAGGGGGCAATGGGCCTGATCGTCAATAAGCCTAATCCCGAAATCCGGATGAGTGATGTTCTGGATCAGCTGGATATCTCCGGAACACCGGAAATGGCCGACCTCGTCGTGCATTATGGCGGACCTGTAGAGACCGGTCGCGGGTTTGTGCTGCATTCGGATGAATATGTCTCGAGCCTGCATACGCTTTCCATCGAGGGCGGCTTCGGTATGACGGCAACACTCGATATTCTGGAAGAAATCGCGCAGGGCAAGGGGCCGGACCGTGCGCTGATGCTGCTCGGCTATGCCGGTTGGGGTCCGGGGCAGTTGGAACAGGAGATCGTGCACAACGGATGGCTCACGGCCGACGCCTCGCCGAACCTCGTATTTCAGGTGCCGGCATCCCAGCAGTGGGCGGCGGCCCTCGAAAGTCTCGGCGTTGATCCGTTGGGCCTGTCATCGGCAGCGGGGCGCGCCTAGTCCTGGCCTTTCTTGTTGGGTCTCGGGGCCGCGGCGCGCTGCAATCTGTCGTTGATGGCAGCCCCGAGGCCCGTATGCGGAATTGGCGCGACAGCGATCGGCTTGCCCGTCGCGTTCATCCGGTGAAGACAGTCGAACAGCCGACTGGCCGCTTCAACGAGGTCACCGGCTCGGCTGAGGTTCTCGGTGCAAGTCATGTCGCCAAATCCGATGTAAACCTCGTCCGCGCGCGGTTGCATGACATCCAGTCTTACCGGCGCATCCGGTGCATAGTGCGAGGCGAGTTGCCCGGGCGCCGAAATCTGTTCCGGCGCTGCGGCTTCAAGAGGCGCGCCCAATGCAGTTTCGATGTCTTCCGTGGCGATGCCGCCCGCGCGCAGCAACTTCGGCCTTTTGCCGAGGCATACGATCGTGCTCTCCAGCCCGACGGCGCAGGGCCCGTCGTCGAGCACCGCGGCGATTTTCCCTCCCAGGCCATGCAGCACGTGTTGCGCCGTTGTCGGGCTTATACGACCCGACGGATTGGCGGAAGGCGCTGCGACTGGTCCGCCGAAGGCGGCGAGCAGGGCGCGCGCAGTCGGGTGGGCCGGCACGCGCAGCGCCACCGTGGACAAGCCAGCCGTCACCAGTGAGGACAGGCCATGATCCGGTTTCAGCGGCAACACGAGGGTCAGCGGTCCGGGCCAGAAGGACGCGGCGAGCTTTTCCGCGGCTCCGGACCACTCCACCATCGACCTTGCATGTTCGACGTTGGCCAGATGCACGATCAGGGGGTTAAAGTGCGGGCGGCCCTTGACCTCGAAAATCGATGCAACGGCGCGCCCGTTTCGCGCGTCGGCGCCGAGCCCGTAAACTGTCTCGGTCGGAAACGCCACGAGTTCGCCGGCGGCCAGCAAGGCGGCGGCGCGATCCACGTCCTGCGGGTCCGGGGACAAAATCAAGTGGGAAGAACTGGCCATTGGAAACTGTGACGCCGCGTTTCGGTTGCTGATCGAGGTTTTGCGCCCCATGTTCTGCGCCAGCTTTTATGATCAGCGGGCGTTCTTGCCAAGGGCGGCCCGCTTTTGCCCGGAGATGAAAACATGCCTTATCGCGCAGCGACCTATGACTATTTGTTCATGATGCATCATGTGGTGGGGTTCGAGCAGGTCCGTGCGACCGACCGTTTCTCGGAAGCGACGGAGGATGTGACCGAAGCGATTCTCTCTGAAGCGGGAAAACTCTGCAACGAAGTTCTGGCGCCGCTGCAACGACCGGGCGATCTGCATCCGGCAAGGTTGGAGAATGGCGTCGTGCGCACTTCGCCCGGATTTGCCGAAGGCTGGAAGGCGATTGCAGAAGGCGGCTGGGTGGGCATGTCCGCCAGCCCCGATTTC
>JASFFN010000031.1:0-9147 GCA_050124275.1 Roseobacter sp.
CATTCAGGAGTTGATGCTGCGCGACCGCGTGCGTCTTGGCGACGTCGCAGATGTCTATTTCGGTCTGTCTACGCCGGAAAGCGTCGCGCGGCTGGATGGCCGCATGGTGATAAACGCCGGCATCGTGCGGCAGGCGCAGTCGAACACGGTTCGGATTTCCGACGAGGTCAACCGTGCCATCGAACGCTTGAAAGTGCAGTTTCCCGACCTTGGCTTTCAGGTAACAAGCGATGCCGCTGTGTTCATCAAGGGGGCCATTGCCGAGGTTCTGAAGACTCTGGCCCTGGCGCTGGTGATCGTGATCGCGGTGATCTGGGTCTTTTTCGGCCGTTTTGCCCCGACGCTGATCCCCGCCGTCTCCATACCCATCGCGCTTGTCGGCTCGATCGCCGGTATCTGGGCGATGGGCTTCTCGATCAACCTCATCACCCTTCTGGCTCTGGTTCTCGCAACGGGCCTCGTCGTCGACGACGCCATCGTGGTGACCGAGAACATCCAGCGGCGGCGGCAGGAAGGCATGGGCCCGAAAGCGGCCGCCGTGCTCGGGGCCGAACAGGTTTTCTTCCCGGTAATCGCCACGACGCTGACGCTCATCGCTGTTTTCGTTCCGATCTCTTTTCTCCCAAGCGAAGCCGGGCGGCTATTCACCGAATTCGGCTTTGTACTGGCGGTCACGGTGGGCATCTCGTCTTTTGTCGCTCTGACAATCTGCCCGATGCTTGCCTCTCTTTCCGGCGGGCTGGAGCAAAAGGGCGGCACCATTGAGCGGGTGGGATCGGTTTTGAGTTCGGTCTATGCGGGCCTGTTGCGCCCGATGATCCGAGCCCCTCTCGTCACACTCGTTTGCGCAGCCCTTCTCGCGGCCGGGGCGATCTTTGCCTACGAAGAACTTGGGGAAGAGCTCGTGCCGCCGGAGGACCGCGGTATGATCTCGGTCTGGATACAAGGCCCGGACGGGACCGGTCTTGATTACACCGACCGCCAGGTGATGCAGGTCGAGGCGGCCATGCGCCCCTTTGTCGATGCCGGTGTCGCAGAAGGGCTTTACTCGATCACCGGGCGCTACGACCTGAACCGTGGCAGCATCGGCGCGCGGCTGGTGCCATGGTCCGACCGCGAAATTTCGCAGGGTGAGATCGAGAACGAGATCACGAAGAGCCTCGAGGATCTGCCCGGCGCCCGCCCACGCATCCGCAGCGGCAACAGCCTTGGTCTGCGCGGGGGCGCGGGAGGCGGGCTCAGCATCGCGCTGACGGGTCCGGCCTACCCGGAGATCGCCGTGGCTGCGGACGCCTTCGCCGAAGAGCTTTCGTCGATCCGCGGGTTGTCGCAGATCCGGATCCAGTACCAGGCCACACAGCCACAGCTCAGTATCGGCGTGGACCGACAGCGCGCGGCCGATCTGCAAGTGCCAATGTCAGCCTTGTCCAGTACATTGCGTGCGCTTGTCGACGAAGAAGAGATCGCAGAACTCACCATTAACGACGAAGCTGTGCCGATCCTGCTGCAATCGGCAGCCGGCGCGGTGCGCGATCCCATTGATTTGCTGAACCTGTATATCCGCTCCGATGAAGGCGGCATCGTGCCGCTCAGCCAGATGGTGAGTTTCGAAGAGAAAGGCGTGGCGGCGGAACTGGACCGCCATGCGCAACGTCGCGCCATCGAAATCGACGCCGCTTTGTCGCCGGAGGTCACCATGCGGGAAGCGATCGAAGACGTGCGCGCGCTGGCTCAGAGCAATCTGCCAGAGGGCATCGGTCTCATCTTCCTCGGTGAGGCCGCGTCGCTCGACGAGACCTCGTCGGCCATTGCCGTAACCTATGTCATCGCGCTGGTTGTCGTCTTCCTCGTCCTGCTCGCACAATTCGAGAGCCTGACCAGCGCTGCCGTGGTGATGACGACGGTGCCCTTTGGTGTTTGCGCCGCGATCTACGCGCTTTTTGCGAGCGGCACCACCATCAACATCTACAGCCAGATCGGGGTACTGATGCTGATCGGCATTATGGCCAAAAACGGTATTCTTCTCGTTGAGTTCGCAGACCAGTTGCGGGACCGGGGCAAGACGGTGATCGACGCGGCTTACGAAGCGAGCCTCGCAAGGCTGCGGCCCATCGCAATGACGCTCATCTGCAGCGTCGTCGCGGGTCTGCCGCTGATCCTGGGATCGGGGCCGGGCGCCGAAGCCCGTGCGGCGATCGGCTGGGTCATCGTTGGCGGCCTTGGCATGGCTGCCGTCTTCACGTTGTTTCTGACACCTGCGGCCTATGCGCTTGTCAGCAATCTCACCCGACCCCGCGCCGCGAGCGCTCAGGCTGTCGACCTGGAACTGAAAGAAGCCGAGGGCAACGCGGCATCCACCTGAGGTCCGCCATGCCGGGGACCGGCTGGCAAGGGGCTGATCTGCAGATCAGACGCCGTGTGTCGCGTCCCGACAGACGCCCGACACGGCCTTCCCGATCAAGCTTGTCGCAGAAATCGTGCGCCATCGAGCCGCATACGAATGTCGCCCCAGGAACGTCAAGGCCCGCACTATTCTGCCGCGTCCGGCAGTGGGGATTTGGCGAGGCTTTTCCACGCGTCATACTGCGACAGGAACACGCGCCCGTTCAAATCCTCGATGAAATGCGACCGCCTCAGGCGGTCCATGACAGGGCCTTTTACCTCTGACAGGTGCAGGCCGACGCCCATGTCCCGAAGACGGTGATTGATGGTTTCCAGACTTTCCAGCGCCGAATAGTCCACGTCGTTCACGGCGGAAAACATCAGGACGACATCACGCACGGTGCTGCCATCCGTGACGCGCTTCTGTATCAGGTCTTCCAGAAAGCGGGCGTTGACGAAGTAGAGGCTTTCGTCCACCCGAAGCGTGACCATCCTCGGGTCGGTGTCCACCTTGTGGCGGTGGATGTTGCGGAAATGCTGTGTGCCCGGCACGAGGCCAACCTCGGCCACATGCGGACGGGACGTCTTGTAGAGGTGCAAAAGCACCGAGATCGCGACACCGGCGGCCACGCCCACCTCGACCCCGAGCCCCAGCGTCAACAGGATGGTGACGGCGACGGCGGTGAAATCGGCACGTGAATACCCCCACGTCTTTTTAAGAATGGAGAGGTCGACGAGGCTCAGCACTGCGACGATGATCGTGGCCGCGAGGGTCGCATTGGGCAGGTAGTAGACCAAAGGCGTCAGCGCCACGGCGGCGATTGCAAGGCCTACGGCGGTGAAAGCGCCTGCTGCGGGCGTTTCGGCTCCCGCGTCGAAGTTCACGACCGACCGCGCAAATCCGCCGGTGACCGGGTAGCCCCCGGTAAAGGCCGCGCCGAGATTGGCGGCGCCAAGACCGATCAATTCCTGATCCGGATCTATCCGCTGACGTTTCTTGGCGGCGAGGGTCTGCGCAACGGAAACGGATTCGACGAAACCGATGACGGAAATCAGGATGGCGGGAACCAGAAGCGCGCTGACAAGATCCGGCTCAAAGCCGGGCAAGGTCAATGGGGGCAGACTTTGGGGCACCTCGCCCACGATCTTAACGCCCCGATCCGCCAGTCCAAAGGCCCAGACCACCAGCGTCGTTGTCACCACCGCGGCGACCGGGCCGGCTTTGGTCAGGAAGTCCGCAAGCAGTGCCGGCGCGCCGAGCCTGATCAGCGCCGGCCTGAGGTTCTTTCGAACCCAGAAAAGAAAACCCGTTGCCGCAATCCCGATCACCAGTGTGATCCAGTTGACGTCCGGCAGATGCGCGGCAATCGAAGCGAGCATTTCCGGCAGGGTGTGGCCATGTGCGCTGACGCCGAGGATGTGCTTGAGCTGGCTGGTTGCGATCAGGATACCAGAAGCGGTGATAAACCCCGCAATCACCGGATGGCTGAGAAAGTTGGCCAGAAACCCAAGCCGGAAGACCCCCATCAGGACAAGAAACCCGCCAGAAAGGAAGGCCAGCGTCAGCGCCGCCACGGCATAGCCTGCCGTTCCCTGTTCCGCCACCTGCCCGACTGCCGACGCGGTCAGAAGCGACACCACGGCGACCGGCCCGACGGCCAGCGCCCGGCTGGTGCCAAAGATGGCGTAAAGAATGATCGGCGCGATCGAAGCATAAATGCCTGTCTCCGGCGGGAGCCCGGCCAGCAATGCATAGGCCAGAGACTGCGGGATCAGCATGATCGTCACGATCACCGCCGCGATCATGTCGTTCGAGAAAGCCTTGCGGTCGTACGTCCGGCCCCAGTCGAGCACGGGAAAATAGCGGCGGAGATGTCGGTTCATGCAGGTGTCCGGTAAGAGGGACGGACGGAGACGAGGCGCTCCGCCCGCCAGTCATCGCGCATGAAGGGGAAAATGCGCAATCTGGTGGGCCGGTTACTCGGCGGCGACTTTCAGTTTTTCCGGCTTGGCCATCCATTCCTTTCCCTTCAGCATCGCCTTCCAGTAGATCGGTGGCAGTATCGTTTCCTTCAGGAACCAGGCGATGCGCGACGGTTTGGTGCCGTCCAGAAGAAATTTCGGAAAGCTAGGCTTCAGTGTGCCACCGTAACCGAATTCGGCGAGGACGATCTTACCCCGCTCAACCGTCAGCGGGCAGGATCCATACCCATCGTATTGGGCCACGGCGGATCGTCCGGCAATATCGGCAACGATGTTGTCGGCCACGGTCGGCGCCTGCTTGCGCGCGGCGGCTGCCGTCTTTGCATTCGGCGCATTCATCACGTCCCCGAGCGACCATATGTTCTCGTAGGTTTTGTGACGCAGGGTCGCCTGATCCACATCAACCCATCCCGCCGCATCCGCGAGCGGCGAGACCCGTATGAAATCCGGTGCTGTCTGGGGCGGGCAGACATGCATCATGTCGAAATCGACGGTGACCTCAGTGGGCTCGGTATCGGGCTTGGCCACCTTGAACGTCGCCTTTTTCGACGGTCCGTCCACAGCCACGAGATCGTGGAAGAAATTTAGGGTCGCGCCGTATTTCTCCACGTATTTCTCGAGCGCCGGGACATAGTCCTTGACGCCGAAGAGAACGCCGCCCGCGTTCATGAACTGGATGTCGATGTTCTTGAGCACGCCCCGCCGGAACCAGGCATCACCCGACAGATACATCGCTTTCTGTGGCGCACCGGCACATTTGATGGGCATGGGCGGCTGGGTGAATATGGCCTGGCCCTGCTTCATTTCCTGCACGAGTTGCCAGGTATAGGGCGCCAGATCATAGCGGTAATTCGACGTCACGCCGTTCCGGCCAAGCGTTTCTTCCAGACCCTCGACCTTGGCCCAATCCAGCTTGAGCCCCGGACAGACAACAAGGCGGTCGTACTTCACGACCCGGCACCCGTCCAGGATGATCGCGTCATTTTTGGGCTCGAAAGCCGCAACGGCGGATTTGATCCAATGCACACCTTGCGGGATCAGACTGCCCATCGTCTTCGCGGTGCTCTGCGCGTCGAAGATGCCGCCGCCTACCATCGTCCAACCCGGCTGATAGTAATGAATATCGGCCGGATCGATGACAGCGATCCTGAGGCCGGGCTTGCGGGACTTGAGGCTGGCCGCCACCGAAATGCCGCCTGCCCCGGCACCGACGATGACGACTTCGAAATGTGCGTCCCCGGTGTCAGTCGGTGTCTTGCCGCCATTGGCGATGCGACGGGCGACACCATTCATGTCGTAGCCCGCAGCCTTCGTTGCAGCGAGGATCTCCGGCATGGGGCGTTTCCTTGCCTCGTGGAACGACCACAGCGTCGCTGACCGTGTTCCCGTGCGGCAATAGGCCAGCACGGGCCGCTGGAGATCTTCCAGCGCCTCGGCAAAAGCAGCGACGTCTTCATCCGTGACCATGCCGCTTTGCACCGGAACATAGCGCGCTTCGATCCCTGCCGCCTTGGCCGCCGCGTCGATTTCCTCGAAAGACGGCTGATCAGCGCCTTCGCCATCTGGCCGGTTGCAGATTATCCCGCGAAATCCCGCCTCTTTGATCGCTGTCATGTCATCCGCCAAGATTTGCGGGGCGACGGACACCTTGTCAGTGAGTCTCTTGATTTCCATGATATGCGCCTTCTCGTGCTGTGAAACCCTGTGCGCGGCAGCAAAGTGCCGAAATCACATCTGATTGCGCCATCAAGCGGATAGCTCTTCGTTTGGGTTGAGTGAAACCAATTTCGCGCTGTAGGCCTGTTCTCCAATGCGCTCGATGAGATCGAGTTGCAACTCAAGCCACGCCTTGTGCCCTTCCTCGTCCAGCGCGATCTGCTCAAACAGCATGCGCGATCCGACATCATTGCCTTCGTAGGCCTGCCGGGCTGCCTTCGTGTAGAATTCGATTGCGCCAGCTTCGTCCGCCAGGTCGGCCCGGAACATATCAGTGAGGGTTTCTGCGCGTTTGGGAGGTTTCGCGAAAGCGATCTCGGGGATTCCCTTCAGGAAAAGAATGCGCTCGATGAATTGGTCGGAATGGCCGATTTCCTCGGCCTGTTCCTCACGCATCTTGGCCGCGAGCAGGTTCAGTCCCCAATCGTCCAGGACATGTGCGTGCAATTGATACTGGTGCGCGGCGCTCATTTCCATTTGAAGCGCCTTGTTTAAATTGTCTACCGTTGTTTTGTTCGACACGAGTTCATCCTTTCGAGATTGATATGTCGGCGCGGGTCTCGGTGTCATAGTTCGTTGACAGGGACTTTGAGCATGGGCCGGCCATCCTTGTCGGTCGGGATTTCGCCGGCGCGCATGTTGACCTGCAGCGACGGGATGATGAGTTTTGGCATGTCAAGCGTGGCATCGCGCTCGGTGCGGAACTTGACGAACTCTTCCTTGGTCTTGCCGCCGCCCACGTGGATGTTGTGCGCCTTTTCCTCACCGACCGTAGTCTCCCACTGGATGTCGCGCCCGTTCGGGCCGTAGTCGTGGCACATGAAGAGCCGCATTTCGTCAGGCAGAGCCAGCACCTTCTGGATGCTGTCATAAAGCGTCGCCGCATCGCCGCCGGGGAAATCAGCCCGTGCGGACCCTCCGTCAGGCATGAAGAGCGTATCGCCCACGAAAGCCGCGTCGCCCATCACATGCACCATGCAGGCCGGCGTATGCCCCGGCGTATACATGGCAAAAGCCTGCATGTTGCCGACCATGTAGGTATCGCCGTCCTCGAACAGCCGGTCGAACTGCGAGCCGTCGCGCTGGAACTCGGTGCCTTCGTTGAAGACCTTGCCGAAGGTGTCCTGCACGATCATGATCTTCGAGCCGATGCCGATCTTGCCGCCGAGCTTTTCCTGGATATATGGCGCGGCAGACAGGTGGTCTGCGTGGACATGGGTCTCGATGATCCACTCCAGTTTCAGACCCTGGGTCTCAATCTGACGGATCAGTTCGTCGGCGTGATCATAGGTGATCCGCCCGGCGGCGTAGTCGATGTCCATCACGCTGTCGACGATGGCGCAGGCATTCGAGGACGGATCCTTCACGATATAGCTGATCGTATTGGTAGCCTCGTCGAAGAATGCCTGAACTTCGGGTTTGATGTCCATCTTGACAGGGTAGGCGGTCATGGATGTATGGGCAGTCATAGCGTTTATCCTCCGGAAACGGGTCATGTGGCAACCGCAGCACGGCGTGCGCCGAATGAGCGATTGAACTTCGCATGGCGCAACGCCGCCACGAAAGTTCTCTCGACTGTTAGCAGTTCTGGCAGGTTTTGAAGCCGACGATGCTGTAGAGCGGGCAGTTGCCGACAAGTGCCGTCAGTGTGAACACGGCCGCCACGATCAGCGCGAGCCAGAACAGGATGCCAGACCCCAAGGCGGCCGTGCCAAAGGCGACAAAGAGCAGAACCGCCGCGATTGCAATCCGCAGACCGCGGTCGATTTTTCCCATATTGTTGGTCATATCTCACTCCTTTGAGAATCAGTAAGCAGACCATTGCATACTTACGCGTGAGACTTTGGTGACATGGTCACCAAACCGAACGGAACCAGCGGAAAAATCGCCGTCAGACCGGGATTGTCAGGCTCTTGCGGCTCGGTTTTCCTTGAAGCAGCCGGCATTCAGTCGCCACAAGACGACTAGTCGCCTGCACCTTTCAAACAGGCAATGGCAACTCGGCGTTCGCCTTTGGGCCAGGACCATCGAAAGATCGCAACGTGCGGCGGGACGGTCGCAAACGCACAGGTGTCTACCCGGGGGGTGTTATCTCGAGTTCGACCTTCGAAAACCAATCCGCCACGGCCCGTATCTCTTCATCCGTCATGTCGGCGGCGATCTCTGACATGATCTCATGTTTGCGCTTGCCCAGACGATATGCCTTGAGCTGGGTGTCGATGTAAATGTTCACTTCGCCAGCGAGATTGGGCGCGTCGAGCAGAACCGAAATACCATTCGCGCCGTGGCAGGACACACAGGCCTCGGGCGCATCACTTTCGGAAACGCCTTCTGGCAGTGTTGCCGTCGCCGTATGCGATGCGTACCAGGACGCCACATCCGATATTTGCTGGGCCGAGAGACCCGCGGTTACGACCGACATCATCTCATGCTCGCGCGCGCCGGTCTTGAACGCCATCAACTGATTTTCGAGATACTCCTTCGGCTCACCGCCGATGTGCGGTGCGATTGGAATCTGCGCATAGCCGTCCAGACCATGACATGTGCGGCACATATTCGCTATTTTACGCCCGGCAGCAGCGTCATCCGCTACCACCGGCGCTGCCCCGGCGAGCATCAGCCCGCCGAGAAACACTATCACCGCCTGCCGCATTACTCGGTCGGCTGCGGATTGTAGGCAATGCGCCAGATTGCACCGGCGTAGTCATCGGAGATCAGCATGGAGCCGTCCTTGAGGAAGGCAATATCCATCGGACGGCCACGGTATTCACCCGTGGACTCATCGAGCCATCCGTCTGCAAAGACCTGTGCGCCGACCGCATCGCCGGTTTCGGGGTCAAGCGCCGTGAACATCACCCGTGCCCCCACCGGCGTCGTGCGGTTCCAGGAGCCATGCTGCGCCCAGAAAATCCCGCCCTGATATTCGTCCGGAAAGCTCGAGCCCTTGTAAAAGCTCATGCCGAGGTCTGCCGCATGCGCGGTCATCTCTAGCTGTGGTTCGATGAACTCAACGCCTTCGGGGCGCGGGTAGTCGCTTTCGGAAACGATCTCGACTCTCGAGTTCGT
>JASFFN010000032.1:0-9007 GCA_050124275.1 Roseobacter sp.
TGCCGAGCACCCCGATGCTGAGGAGAAGGCCCCAGTCCACGCTGGAAACCTGTACAATCTGAAGTTGTGAAAAGCCTGTGCCGTGGAATGCAAGCAGAATTGGAATCATCAGAAAAACGGCGATGACTCCGCTGACGGCCTGCAGCCCTATGGGGTCGGTTTCCTTTGCAATCTGGCGCGTGACCAGCATGAAAAGTGCAAAGTTGAAAGCGACGGCAACCGGCAAAAGGGCGGGCCATCCGACTTCTGCGAAACTGGGTTGAACGATCAAGAGCGTTCCCAGAAAGCCGACGGTGCAGGCTGCAATCCTGCGTCCGCCCACTTCCTCTTTCAAGGCGAATTTTCCGAGGATCAGCATGATGAACGGCATCACGAAAGCGATGGCGATGGCATCTGCAAGAGGCAGGTATTTCAACGCCGTCACCATCGTTCCGATCCCGATGATGTGCAGAAGCGTGCGCAGAAACGTCAGGAACGCCACACGCCTGCTCATTCGCCACGGCTTTCGGCTGATCCAGACGATCGGGATCAACAGCAGAGCCTGTACCGCGAAACGGACGAACACCAACTGTCCGATCGGAACGGTCTGGCCGAGCACTTTGGCCACGGCATCGCCTACTGGTGCAAGCACGCAGAACCCGAGCATCAGCATGATGCCCAGCAGAGGGCGGTCGATTGTCATGCCGGGACCCTAGGCATGAGAACATGGATTTGCAAGCATTGGTTGTGCTGCTTGCCGGACAGACCGGTCGGACGGATTCGCCAACTCAGCAATTCGGCACGTTCACGGCCAGTCCGCCGAGCGATGTCTCCTTGTACTTTTCCGACATGTCCAGACCGGTCTGCCGCATCGTCTCGATGCACGCATCGAGCGGAACGAAATGCGTGCCGTCGCCACGCAGGGCGAGCGATGCCGCGGAAACGGCCTTGATGGCCCCCAGGCCGTTGCGCTCTATGCAGGGCACCTGAACCAGCCCCTTGACCGGATCGCATGTCATCCCGAGATGATGTTCCAGCGCGATTTCGGCTGCGTTTTCCACTTGCGCGGGCGTGCCCCCCATGACGGCGCAGAACCCGGCGGCAGACATCGCAGCGGCCGAACCCACCTCTGCCTGACACCCGGCCTCGGCCCCTGAGATCGACGCATTCAGCTTGACCAGACCTCCGATTGCAGCGGCTGTCAGCAGAAAGTCCTCGACATGACTTTCCGTCGCGCCCGGCACATGGTCGAGATAATATCGCAAGGTTGCCGGCAACACACCGGCCGCTCCATTGGTCGGCGCGGTGACGACCTGACCGCCGGCCGCGTTTTCCTCGTTCACCGCCATGGCATACACGCTCATCCAGTCATTGATCGTGTGCGGCGCTCTGAGATTCATTCCGCGTTCCGCCATCAACGCATCGTAAATGCCTTTGGCGCGCCGCTTGACGTTGAGACCACCAGGCAGGATGCCATCGGCCGCAAGACCGCGTTCGATGCAGTCATTCATGACCCGCCACAGTTTCTGGATACCTTCCGCGAGTGCGTTGCGGCTGCGGCGTTCCATTTCGTTGGCTCGTTGCATCTCGGCAATCGATTTGCCGGAGGCTTTTGCCATCTCCAACATCTCCGCCGCGGTTCTGAATGCAAAAGGAACCGCCGGCCCGTCATCCAGCGTGTCCCGCCCGGCCTTCTGTTCTGCCTCCGTCAGAACAAAACCGCCGCCAACGGAATAGAAAACTTCGCTCAGCGTCACGTCGCCCTGGGCATCCTTGGCGCGCAGGATCATCCCGTTCGGATGGCCAGGCAGGGGATTGTCGTAGTCAAATATCAGGTCAGTCGCCCGGTCGAAATGAAATGGGCGCAAGCCGTCAGCTTCTATGGTCTTGGTCTGCCGGATTCGGGATAAGGCTTCTTCCGCGGTTTCTGCGTCGTAGGTTTCGGGCACGAAACCAGCAAGACCAAGTATCGTGGCGCGATCGGTCGCGTGCCCAACACCGGTGAAAGCAAGCGAGCCGTGCAACGAGGCCTGAACACCATGGAATTCAAATGGCGACTGTCGCATCATGTCCAGAAATCGAGCTGCAGCCATCATCGGACCCATGGTGTGCGATGAAGACGGGCCGATTCCGACTTTGAACATGTCAAAAACCGACAGAAACATTCAGGTCTCACTCTCTCCACGAGGATCGGCTAGGCGCGTGGCGCTCGTTTCTGCTGCTTATCCGATTGCCGTTGCTGCGCCATCCAGAAAACGACCATGCCGCGACAAAACCGCAATGCCGGCGGCTACGTGAGAAAGAAAAACGGAACGGCTGCCAGAGTTTTTTCCGAATCTGCAAGAAGCATCTCGCGCCCGCGCGACATGTTTTCTATAACGCGCCTGTCGCAGATCAAGGAGTGCCCCGATGTCGTCAGAGTTATCGCCCATTGACAAGGCAAAGTTCGTGTCTGCCAAGCGCGCTGCTCAGTTTGTCGAAAGCGGCATGCGTGTCGGCCTCGGTACGGGATCGACGGCGGCATGGCTCGTTCGGTGCCTTGGCGAGATGGTCCGTGACGAAGGCTTGCGGATCAAGGGTGTACCGACATCTACAAGAACCGCGGCACTTGCCCGTCAGGTTGGGATAGAGGTCATTTCACTCGACGAAGCGAAATGGCTGGACCTTACAATCGACGGCGCGGATGAGTTTGACGGCGAACTGAACCTGATCAAAGGCGGCGGCGGTGCTCTATTGCAGGAAAAGATCGTCGCGACAGCGTCCGACCGGATGATCGTGATCGCGGACGCGGGCAAAGAGGTGGAGACACTCGGCGCCTTTCCCCTGCCAGTCGAAGTGATTCCCTTTGGCTGGCAGACAACGCAGGCGCTGGTGGAAGAAACACTGGTGTCGATGGACGTTCTGGGACGTGACAGCACTTTGCGCATGAACGGTGACGTGCCGTTCGTGACCGACGAGGGAAACCACATCATCGACTTGCACCTGAAACGGATCGGCAATGCGCGAAAGCTCGCTCTGGTGCTCAATCAGATGCCGGGCGTTGTCGAGAATGGCCTTTTCATCGACATATGCGACACGGTCGTATTGGGTTTTGGAGATGGCAAGGTCGAGGTGCGCGACATCAACGACGGGATAGTCGACACGGAAAAACTGGACTTCAACGAGACCGGCAACCTTTTCGGCGACCTCTGAGCGCTGAGCAGCCCGAGACAGGGCGGGTACGGCCCGCTTCGGTTGCGGATGTTCAGTCCATACCGTGTCGCCGTCAAACCCGGTTAACTCAAAATCAGCCGTCAGAAGGGCCACAGCCATGAGCACATTCGACTATGATCTTTTTGTCATCGGCGGAGGGTCCGGTGGTGTTCGGGCGGCCCGTGTGGCAGCCGGAGAGGCGGGCGCCAAGGTCGCGCTTGCCGAAGAAGACCGTTACGGCGGCACCTGCGTCATTCGCGGGTGCGTGCCCAAGAAGCTGATGGTCTTTGCCTCGGAGTACGCCGGCATGCCCCCCGAGGCGGCCGCCTATGGCTGGGATATCAAGGCGGGGCCTTTCGACTGGTCCGCGTTTCGCACGCGGCTGCATGCCGAACTGGATCGTCTCGAGCAGGTTTACCGGACATTGCTGGCGAGTTCCGGCGTGGACACCTTCGATGCCCGGGCGACGGTTTCAGGCCCGCATGAGGTTACCCTGTCGACCGGTGAGACGAAGACCGCAAAACACATTCTGGTCGCGACCGGGGGGCATCCGGTTCGTCCCGACATTCCAAATGCGCATCTGGGCATTGTCTCGGATGACATATTCCATCTGAACGCGCTCCCCAAGTCGGTGTTGATCGTGGGCGGCGGCTACATCGCCTGCGAATTTGCCTGCATTCTGAACGGGCTGGGGGTCAAGGTGACACAATATTACCGCGGCGCGCAGATCCTGCGTGGATTCGATGACGAAGCCCGGGGTCTCGTGGCGGAACAGATGCACGAGCGCGGCATCGACCTGAAAGTCGGGACCAACATTCTTGAAATGGCCCCGGCCGGCAGCCACGACGCACAAGGCGAAACCGGTGCGATGGGTGGTACGGCGCAGGAACGCGTCGAACTGGCGCAGCTGCACCAAAGCGCAAACAAGGAACGCGGCCCGGTCTGGGTGAAATCCACCAGCGGATTCGAAGGGGTCTTCGACGTGGTGCTCTTTGCCACCGGGCGCGATCCGAACAGCCGGGACATGGGGCTCGAAGACCTTGGCGTGAAACTGGGCCGGCGGGGGCAGATCGAGGTGGACGAGTACAGTCAGACAGCCGTGCCGTCGATATATGCCATTGGCGACGTGACCGATCGCGTGAACCTGACCCCCGTTGCGATCCGGGAGGGCATGGCCTTCGTGGAGACAGTTTTCAAAGGCAACCCGACCGCCGTGGACCACGAGCTCATCCCCAGTGCGATTTTCACGCAGCCCGAAATGGGCACCGTCGGGTTGAGCGAAGAAGCCGCCCGCGACCGCGAGGAGATCGAGGTCTACTGCACCTCGTTCCGGCCGATGCAAACGGCTTTTGCCGGAAAACCGGATCGGGTGCTGATGAAACTCATCGTTTCCAAGGCCAGTCGCAAGGTTCTGGGCTGCCATATCGTCGCACCGAATGCGGGCGAAATGATCCAGCTTGCGGGGATTGCCGTGAAAATGGGCGCAACGAAAGAAGATTTCGACCGCACGGTTGCAGTTCACCCCACAATGTCCGAAGAGATCGTGACGATGCGGTCTCCCATGCGCACGGCTTGAATTCCGGACGGGGGAGCGTACCTATGCACTGGTTTAATCGTGATGTGATGCGGTTCAGAAGGGAAAGAACTTAATGGCTGGCAATAATGGCGGCCCCTGGGGGGGCGGCGGAAATTCGGGCGGTGACAGGCCGGGCGGCGGTAATCGTGGATCGGGCGGCGGCGGGCCTCGCGGTCCCGGAGGCGAAGGGCCTCAGATCCCGGAAATCGACGAGCTGGTCAAGAAAGGACAGGAGCGCCTGCGCGTTCTGATGGGCGGCAAAGGCGGCGGCGGTGCCGGTCGCGGGTCCGGCGGCGACAACGGCGGGCCCGCGTTCACGCGCGGCACGATCGGTCTGATTGCCATAGGTGCCGTCGGTGCGTGGCTCATGGCGAGTTTCTACACCGTCGCACCGGAAGAACAGTCGGTGGAGCTGTTTCTTGGCGAATACTCCGCAACCGGCAATCCCGGACTGAACTTTGCGCCGTGGCCGCTTGTGACCGCAGAGGTGTTGCCGGTAACCCGCGAACAGACGGAAGATATCGGGACCCGTCAGGACAGCGGGCTGATGCTGACAACGGATGAGAACATCATCGACATTGATTTTCAGGTCGTCTGGAACATCAACGATCCCGCCAAGTACCTGTTCAATCTGGCCGAACCGCAGGAAACGATCCGGGCCGTATCCGAGTCCGCGATGCGCGAGGTGATTGCACGCAGTGAACTGGCGCCGATCCTGAACAGGGACCGGCAGGTGATCGCCGATGAGGCCCAGCAACTCATCCAGGGGACGCTTGACGCCTATGATTCCGGCGTCACAGTCATTCGCCTCAACCTCGACAAGGCTGATCCGCCGCGAGAAGTGATCGACAGTTTTCGCGAAGTTCAGGCCGCCGAGCAGGAACGTGACAGGTTGGAGCGTCAGGCGGATGCCTATGCCAACCGTGTAACGGCCGGCGCCCGCGGTGAGGCGGCCAGCCAGCTTGAGCAGGCCGAAGCCTATCGCGCGCAGGTGGTCAACGAAGCGCAGGGTGAGGCTGCACGCTTCACATCTGTTCTGGCCGAATATGTCAAAGCGCCTGAGGTGACCCGTAAACGCCTCTATCTGGAGACGATGGAGCGCGTGCTCGGCGACGTTGACAAGATCATCCTCGAAAACGAGGCGGGTGGCGGCGCCGGCGGTCAGGGTGTCGTGCCATACCTGCCGCTCAATGAACTGCGCCGAACCGGTGGAGGAACGAACTGATGAAAGCGACCAAATTTCTTATTCCGATAGCGGTTGTCGCCTTGGTCGGTGTCTTGGGATCCGTGTTTATCGTTGATGAACGCGAAAAGGCCCTGGTTCTGCAGTTCGGACAAATCAAGTCGGTGAAGGAAGACCCGGGACTGGCCTTCAAGATCCCGTTCATTCAGGAAGTCGTGCGTTACGACGACCGCATCCTGTCGCTCGATACGCAACCGACAGAAGTTACGCCGTCGGACGACCGCCGCCTCGTGGTTGACGCCTTTGCGCGCTACCGGGTTTCCGACGTGGTTCAGTTCCGCCAGGCCGTCGGCGTCGGCGGGCTGCGGGCTGCCGAAGACCGTCTCGAAGGTATTCTCAACCCCACGATCCGAGCGGTTCTGGGCTCTGACGGTGTGACATCGAACACGATCCTCTCCGCGGATCGTGCCGAATTGATGGCGCGCATCACCGCTCAGGCCCGCCAGCGTGCTCTGCCTCTGGGAATTGAGGTCGTGGATGTGCGCCTGAAACAAACGAACCTGCCAGACCAGAACCTTGATGCGACCTTTGCGCGGATGCGCGCTGAACGCGAGCGGGAAGCGGCAGACGAAATCGCGCGCGGTGAGGAAGCCGCGCAAAGAGTCCGTGCTCTTGCCGATCGTACCGTAATCGAGCTGACGTCCGACGCGACGCGTGAAGCGGAGATCATCCGCGGTCAGGCGGATGCGGAGCGCAACGCAATTTTTGCCGAAGCCTTCGGTCGCGACCCGGAGTTCTTTGAATTCTACCGTTCGCTGACCGCTTATGAACGGGCGCTCAAGGGGCAAAATTCCAGCATGGTGCTGTCGCCGAATTCCGAATTCTTCAACTACTTGCGCAGCGATCAGGGTGCGCGGTCCGAAGAGGGCGAGCGGTGAGCACCCTGCTTCTGGCCCTCGGGTTGGTGATGATTATCGAGGGGCTGGCCTATGCGCTGGCCCCTTCGCTTGTCGAACGTATGCTGGAAATGCTGCGCGCGTTGCCGGAAAGTGCGGTGCGCCAGATCGGGTGGCTGGTCGTTGTCACCGGCATGATTTTTGTCTGGCTCGCCTGGCATCTGGGAGGTCTTTGAGCCATTTTCTGGCAGGGCGGGGACAATCTGGTTGCCGCGCGGTGTCACGGAGAGTTGAAACGATGCGATGACGCTCCATCTTATAATAGCCGTCGGACGCGTTTAATTCGATTATGCATCGAGAAGCGTGGCGGTACGCGGCGCGGCTTCACAGGCTAGAAATATACTTCAGGAGACAAAGCATGACACCCCAGGCGGTATCCATGTCCTTCACACATCCCGGCATTGCGCATCTTCGTGGATTGATGCTGGCCATTATCGTACTCGCATTTGCCATACTCGCGCCTGTCAGCGGCCTTGCCCAGCCCGCGAGCCTTGCACCGCTGGCGGAAAAGATCAGCCCGTCGGTGGTCAATATCACCACATCGACAACGGTCGCGCGGCGCACGGGTCCGCAGGGGATCGTTCCGGAAGGATCACCTTTCGAGGATTTTTTCCGGGACCGGAACAACGGGCCCGAAGGGTCTCCACGCCGGTCTTCGGCCCTTGGGTCGGGGTTCGTGATCTCTGAAGACGGCTACGTCGTTACGAACAATCACGTCATCGAAGGAGCCGATGAGATCCGGATTGAATTCTTCGATGGTGAAGAACTGACGGCGGAAGTGGTCGGCACGGACCCCAATACGGACATTGCTTTGCTGAAGGTCGAGACCGATGAGCCGTTGCCGTTCGTGCCGTTCGGCGACAGCGACGAGGCCCGTGTCGGCGACTGGGTGATTGCGATGGGCAACCCGCTGGGGCAGGGCTTTTCTGTCTCCGCCGGCATCGTGTCGGCCCGCAACCGCGAACTGAGCGGTCGCTATGACGATTACATTCAGACCGATGCTGCTATTAACCGCGGCAACTCCGGCGGGCCTCTCTTCAACATGGACGGGGAGGTCATTGGCGTGAACACGGCGATCCTGTCTCCGACCGGCGGATCGATTGGGTTGGGCTTTTCGATGGCGGCGAACGTCGTGACGCGTGTTGTCGACCAGTTGAAGGAGTTCGGGGAAACCCGACGCGGCTGGCTGGGCGTGCAGATTCAGGACGTGAGCGAGGATATGGCCGAGGCTATGGGTCTGGCGTCAACCGATGGCGCGGCTGTGAACGGCGTGCTCGAGGGGCCGGCGAGCGAAGCAGGCATCGAGATCGGTGACGTTATCATCAGTTTCGACGGAAAGGATGTTGCAGACACGCGCGATCTGGTGCGTCAGGTCGGGAATACGCCGGTGGGCGAGACCGTTCGTGTGGTCGTGCGTCGGGGTGATGAAACCAAGACACTGCTGGTGACGCTGGGGCGCCGGGAAGAAGCCGAAGCCGCAACGCCGGCGGTGGCGCAAGGACCGGACGAGGAAGCGCCAACGACGAAGGATATGCTTGGTCTGTCCTTGTCCGTCCTGGACGATGAACTGCGCGAAGAGCTGGGCGCGGGCCCGGATACCGAAGGTCTCGCCGTGACGGCGGTGGACGAGGAGTCGGAAGCCTTCGAAAAAGGACTGCGCGCCGGCGATGTGATTACAGAGGCGGGGCAGCAGAAGGTGGCCAGCATTTCCGATCTGGAAGAGCGCGTGGAGGCCGCGAAGGAGGCAGGCCGCAAATCGCTTTTGCTGCTCGTCCGAAGGGCCGGTGATCCGCGTTTTGTGGCGCTGTCGCTTGAGGAATAACCTTCTGCCGTGTTTGGTATGTCGGGAGGGCGTCGTCGTGACGCCCTTTCTTTTCCGAAGACCGGAAAACGCGTTTTCGCTTTGGACTAATCCGGATTTTCCGAGACCAGCGCATCGAGCATTCCGGAAAGGTCCTCGATCTTTTCCGCGAGGACATGGGTGACGGAATGCGACCGTTGCAGACGCCCCGTGACGCGCAGCATGCGCCCGGCCACAACCGCGCGCCTGAATGTCTCGTAGATGTGCCGCCAGACAATGATGTTTACCACACCCGTCTCGTCCTCCAGCGTGAGGAAGAT
>JASFFN010000033.1:0-8965 GCA_050124275.1 Roseobacter sp.
GAGGACCGACTTTTGCGCCGACCTGGCATTTTCGTACCGTGCAGAAACTTGCCGAACCGTCGTCCTGGGGGAGAACCAACGTCTTTCTGTATTCTGTGTTGGTGAACCATGCGCCAAGATAATCGCATTTTCTGTATCCCGACGCCGCATGCTCGGCATCTGTCAGGACCGGAATGTCCGCAGACTGCGCCAGGCGAATACCATGCCCCTCCTGCGGCTGAACATGTCCCGTGAAGCGGGTCGTGCCACCAGCATGGGTAAACCCTGAAGTCCTGTAGTTGTCCTGTTGCTCTGCGACACCGTCCAAGCCGACTGTACGCGAGCTCGCGTGTTCAAGGGCGTGCTGCCAGAGGCGCAAGCCGATGCCTTTGCCGCGATGCTGCGGCATGACGATGTAGAGGCCAAGAAACGCAAAGCTGTCGTTGTGGTTCACGACCGAAATTGCAGCGACCAGCGCGTCAGCCATTTCGGCAACGAAGAACCCGCGCGGATCGGTGGCGAAGAAAGCAGCGGCGTCGTCGAGACCGGGGTTCCACCCTTCCGCGGCGGCCCACTCCAGAACGTCCCCCAACTCTGCTTGGGTCGCATTACGAAAAGTGATCATGCCAGCAACGCGTCACGAAGAGAAGTCGTGGTTTCAGGCCGTTCCCGCAGATCAAGCTGGGACAAAAGATCCAACAGATGACCTTTCATCATCTCTTCCGCGGTGGCACCATCATTCTGCCTGAAAGCCTCCAGTAGCGCGTGATGCGCATGGCTTTCGCACAGCGCATTGCGGCGCTGCCAGTACAAGGCGATGACCAGAGACGACCGGGAGATCAACTGGCGCAAAAAGGATTCGATTGTCTGCTGATCCGCGATCCGGGCTATCTCTATGTGAAACAGGCCGGATAGTTTAAGCGCCTGTCCGGCCTTTCCTTCGGCCAACGCCGCGTGCTCCTGTTCCATGTGTTTTTCGAGCAGGGTGATGTCGGCCGGCGCTACGCGTTCGGCCGCGGCGCGCGCTGTTCGAGGTTCCAGCAGAGCCCGTGCTTCAAAGACCTCGCGGGCCTCTTTTATCGACGGTTTGGCGACAAAAGCCCCGCGGTTTCGTTCAATGCGGACCAGACCACCATGGGCCAGAGCGCGCAGGGCCTGACGTACGACGGTCCGGCTCACGCCAAAGATTTCACCGACGTCGTCTTCGCTCAACTTCATGCCGGGCCGCAAACGATGCTCATGCACGGCATCTGTCAGCCGCGAGACAATGTCTTCGGCTGTGGCAACGGTGGTTGTCCGGACGTCTCTCAACATTGCGGCTCCTCGAGGGAATCATTGAAACAACCATCCGGAAAAAACAACATTGAGCTCGAAGGTTTCTCAGATCGTATACAATTCATGCCCACATTTTGCACAAAATGACGTTTTGATGCCTCACGATGAGGCATGGGATGGCGTCAATAAATTGCTGTTGGTGAAAACGCTTCTGCGTCAAGCGTTCCTTGCTCATTCTGAACCGGGAAGCTGTGGGGATGTAATGCAAAGAGACCTTGATCTCGAGTTTGTCGGACTGACCAAGCGTTATGGAGACACGATCGCCGTCGATGCGATAAATTACCATTTCGAGGCGGGGACCTACGCCTGCCTGCTTGGTCCCTCCGGATGCGGTAAATCCTCGACGCTGAGAATGGTAGCGGGACACGAGGCCGTATCCTCCGGGTCCGTCTTGCTGGCTGGTCGCGAAATCTCGCAGTTGCCGCCCGCCAAGCGCGGGACAGCGATGATGTTTCAGAACTACGCGCTCTTCCCGCACCTCACGGTGATCGACAATGTCGCGTTCAGCCTGAAGATGAAGGGAACCGACACGGCGACGCGCCTGTCGCGGGCGCGTGAGATGCTCGAACTGGTCGATATGTCGGCCTTTGCCGACCGCATCCCGGCCCAACTATCCGGTGGGCAGCAACAGCGGGTGGCGCTGGCTCGGGCACTCATCACCAAGCCGCAGGTCTTGTTGCTGGACGAACCGCTGTCCGCGCTTGATCCCTTCCTGCGGGTTCGCATGCGGACAGAGCTGAAACAGCTTCAGCGCGAGCTCGGTATCACCTTCATTCACGTCACGCACGGGCAGGATGAAGCGCTTGCCCTCGCAGATGAGATCGTCGTGATGAACAACGCGCGCATCGAGCAGGCCGGCAAGACCCGCGAGGTTTTCGACGCGCCTGCCACCGCTTTCGTGGCTCAGTTTCTGGGGTCGCACAATGTGATTGATCTGCCAGAGGGCAAGATCGCAATTCGGTCGGATGCGCTGAAGTTGGACACCCCCGAAGCGGGGAGACTTCATGGAAAGATCATCAATATCGAGTATCAGGGCACGCACGTCGCGCTGACCGCCACGATAGCGGGTCAACAGGAAGTGACAGCCCTTCTTTCCGACAGGGATTTCTTCGAAGCACCGAAGGAAGTTGGCGAGGCAGTCGGCCTCGACTGGGACGGTCAGGCCGCTCATGCATTGAGCGCCTGACAAACACACCTCCAAGATAGGGAGACACAAAATGACGACGATACCAAGAATCCGCTACTCGAGGCGGTCCATCCTGAAGACGGGTGGCGCGGCGGTGGCGGCCGCCGCGCTTCCGGCGCCGATGGTATGGGGGCAGGCCATCAAGGACGTGACACTGCGCCAGTTCGGTACCGGGGTGTCCAACCTCAACGAAGTTGCGGCAAAAGTCAAAGAGGACCTTGGCTTCACGCTGGAAATGACGGCGCTGGATTCCGACAGCGTGACCCAGCGTGCGGCCACCCAGCCGGACAGTTTCGACATTGCCGATATCGAGTACTGGATCTGCAAGAAGGTCTGGCCCACAGGCAACTTGCAAGCGATGGACACCTCGAAGATCGCCAACTACGACAAGATCGTCGGCATCTTTCGCAACGGTAAACTGACACCGGAAAGTGTGATTGCCCAGGGGACCGCCCCGCACACCGTCGGCTTCGTTGAAGGTCCTGGCGGGACCGAGTTCGTCGACAACGAGTCCGGTTGGATGACTTTGATCCCGACGATTTACAATGCCGATACGCTTGGCATTCGTCCCGATCTGATCGGCCGCCCGATCAACAACTGGTCGGAGCTTCTCAACCCCGAGTTCAAGGGCAAGGCGTCGATCCTCGACATCTCCTCCATTGGCATCATGGACATGGCGATGGTGGTGGAATCGATGGGTGAGTACAAATACCCGGACAAGGGCAACATGACCCGCGAAGAGATCGACCTGACACTCGGCATCTTCACCGAGGCCAAGAAAAACGGTCAGTTCCGCGCCTTCTGGAAAACCTTCGACGAAAGCGTGAACCTGATGGCGTCCGGAGAGGTTGTGATCCAGTCAATGTGGTCGCCCGCTATCACGGCCGTGAAGTCACGCGGTATTCCCTGTGTCTACCAGCCGCTCGAAGAGGGGTACCGGTCCTGGGGCGGTGGCATCGGTTTGTCCAAGTCACTCTCGGGCATCGAACTCGACGCGGCCTACGAATACATCAACTGGTATCTGTCCGGCTGGGTTGGCGGTTTCCTGATGCGGCAAGGCTATTATTCCGCCGTCCCGGAGACGTCCAAGAATTTCATGACCGAAAACGAGTGGGGCTACTGGTTCGAAGGCAAAGAGGCCACCGACGTCATCACCTCGCCTTTCGGGGATCCATTGGCGCAGGCCGGCGAGACCCGCGACGGCGGTTCGTTCTACGATCGCATGGGGGCCGTTGCCTGCTGGAATGCCGTCATGGACGAGAACCAGTACATGGTTCGCAAGTGGAACGAGTTCATCGCCGCCTGACGGCAAATTGCAATGCGCCCCGTCCTCGCGTGACGGGGCGCGGTTTTCGTGGACTGACATGACCGAACAGGCAACGCCCCTATCAAAACCACAAAAGCTCGCGGTGCCCGGAAAGCTTGCACTGTCGAACAATGGCGTGGGCTGGCTGCTGGCAACGCCATTGGCGGTCGTGCTGATCGTCTTTCTCGTCGGGCCCATTTTCATGATCGTCGTGGTGAGTTTCTGGGGCGCCACAGAGTGGTCGATCTATCCGGCCTTTCAGTTCGACAACTACGAATTCCTGCTGACATCGGATGTCACCTATCGCGTTTTCCTGAACACGGTGAAATACGCCGCGATTACCTGGGTCTTCACCCTGCTGGTCGGGTTCACCGTCGCCTATTTCCTTGCGTTCCACGTGCGGTCCCTGACCTGGCAGATCGCGCTGTTCCTGCTGTGCACCATTCCCTTCTGGACCTCGAACATCATCCGCATGATTTCGTGGATCCCGTTTCTGGGCCGCAACGGCCTCGCGAATTCGACGCTGATGTCATGGGGCGTGATCGACGAGCCGTTGGAGTGGCTTCTTTTTTCCGATTTCAGCGTCATTCTCGCTTTCGTGCATCTCTATACGCTTTTCATGGTGGTGCCGATCTTCAACACCATGATGCGCATCGATAAATCACTGATCGAAGCGGCAGCGGATGCGGGGGCCACGGGCTGGCAGACGCTGTGGCATGTCATCATCCCGCTGACCAAACCGGGCATCATGATCGGTACGATTTTCGTCGTGACGCTCGTGATGGGCGACTTCATCACCGTGCGCTTCATGAGCGGCAGCCAGTCGGCCAACGTAGGCCGGATGATTCAGAACGACATCGGCCTGCTGCAATATCCCTCGGCTGCCGCGACCGCCGTGGTCCTGCTGATTACGGTGCTGCTGGTGATCGGCATCCTTCTGCGTTTTGTCGACATCCGAAAGGAGCTCTGAATGGAACCGCGCACCCGCTCCTTTTACGTGCTCGCAGCCTTTTTCACGCTGTTCCTGATCTTTCTCTACGGGCCGACCCTGACCATCGCGATCCTGTCCTTTCAGGGACCGCAGGGGGGGCTGACCTTTCCGATGCGGGGCGTTTCGCTGCATTGGTTCCGCGATCTTTTCGAGGAGCAGGCGGTCGGCGATATCTGGGGGTCATTCCGAAGATCCTTTTTTCTGGGCCTGATGGTCATGGTGACCACCGTCGTCGTCTCTGTCATGGGGGGACTGGCCTTCCGTAAGCGCTTCGCGGGATCGGGGATTCTCTTCTACCTCATCGTCACCTCGCTGGTGATCCCGTCCATACTGGTCTCGCTTGGCGTCGGTCTCATCTGGTCGCAATCCGGGATGACCGTTCACTGGTCCACCTCGGGCTTTGGCGCACAGCTCACTTGGACCCTGCCGTTCGGTCTGTTGATCATGTTCGCAGTCTTCAACCGGTTCGATCGCAGCTTCGAGGAAGCGGCCCGCGATCTCGGCGCAACGCCTTGGCAAACGATCCGCCATGTCGTTCTGCCGATCATTGCCCCGTCGCTGATCGGCGTGGCCTTGTTTGGGTTTACGCTGAGCTATGACGAATTTGCACGGACGCTTCTGACCTCGGGCAGCTATAACACCCTGCCACTGGAGATTTTCGGCATGACGACCAACGTCACGACGCCGGTTATTTTCGCGCTCGGAACCTTGACCACCCTGTTTTCCTTTCTGGTCATCGGCCTCTTTCTGCTCTTTGTCTGGCTGACCGACCGGCGCCGGAAAAAACAAGGCTCGGATGCGGGCAAGGGATTGGTCTGAGCGCCGTGAGTATAGTTATCATCAATCCCAACAGCACCTCCGCCATGACCGACGCCATGGTAAACGTCGCTCGGATTTCAGCGCCCGGGCTGCAGTTTGAGGGCTGGACGTCCGGGGACGGCCCGCCAGCCATCCAGGGCGCCGAGGATGGCGAAATCGCCACGCCACCGCTATTGAGGCTGGTTCGCGAGGCCACAGGAAAAGGTGCAGACGGTATCATTATCGGATGTTTCGATGACACGGCGCTTGTCGAGGCAAGCAGAATTGCGAACTGTCCGGTCCTCGGCATCGGACAGGCCGCGTATTTTTACGCGGCGCTGAGGAACTGGAAATTCAGCGTCGTCACGACGCTGCGAATTTCGGTTCCGGTTATAGAGGAAAACATCCGTCATCTCGGGCTGTCGGATCATCTCGCCCGTGTCCGTGCATCAGATGTCGCCGTTTTGGAACTGGAAAGTAACGTCGAAGAAGCAGAGCGAAAAATTCTTGCCGAAGCAATGTGCGCGGAGCGCGATGACGGAATTGATGCCGTTATCCTCGGTTGCGCCGGCATGGTGAATGTCATGGAATCCATGCGGAGGTCGCTGGCTGTTCACGTCATCGACCCTGTATCAACAGCCGCGACGTGCATGGGCTGGATGCTGCCGTTGGAAGCTCGGGCTGCGGAAAAGGGAAAACAGGAAAGCCCCCTGTCTCTTTACCCGGAGTAGCCCGGAAATCCTTGGGGCACGCGCTGACGGACATACCTTCACGTCTGTCCTGCTGCGGTAGCGGGGTTTTCTTCAAGTCGCACTGTCTGTTTCGCCGCATCTTGCCTGCGAACAAAACAGTGGGAGACTTTGCGGTTCTTTGCGGTCGAACGGTTCCGGGGGCCCGTTCGACCTTTGTTGTCAGGCGAGACCGTGCTTTGAGAAGGGCAACTCCCGCACACGTCGCCCTGTCGCCGCAAAGACGGCGTTTGCGACTGCCGGGCCGATCGGTGGCGTACCGGGCTCGCCGATCCCGGTCGGTGTTTCGCTGGACGGAACGATATGCACCTCGACCTCGGGCATATCGGTGATCCGCAGCGGCATATAGTCGGGATAATTCGACTGGTCGACCTGGCCCTCCGACAACGTGATCTCTTCACGCAGGATCGCGGACAGACCGTAACCAAGGCCCCCTTCGATCTGTGCCACGATATTGTCGGGGTTGACTGGTACGCCGCAATCGACAGCGCAGGTCACCTTTTCGACCTTCACCGTACCGTCATCCCGCATCCGGACATCCGCGATTTCTGCCACGTAGCTGTTGAAACTCTTGTGAACGGCGATGCCGCGATGCGTCCCTTCCGCGCCTGTTGGTCCCGCCTTTTCTGCGGCCAGTTGCAATACGCCTGCCAGTCTCTTGTCGTTGCCGAGATGCGCCATCCGGAACTCGACCGGATCGCGGCCGGCGGCTTGGGCGAGTTCATCCAACATGGTCTCCATGACATAGGCGGTGTGCGTATGCCCGACCGATCGCCACCAGAGCGTCGGAATACCTGCGGCCGGATGATGCACGTCAACATACATGTCCGGGATCGCGTAGGTCGTGTCGGAGATGCCTTCGACCGTGGAATGGTCGACGCCGTCGTGCACGACGAAGTCTTCAAACCCGGTGCCGGTAAAGATGCTCTGGCTGACGATGCGGTGCTCCCAGCCGGATATGTTCCCATCGGCATCGATACCCGCCCGAACCCTGTGCAGTGCCAACGGACGGTAGTAGCCGCCGCGGATGTCATCTTCTCGAGAATAGACCAACTTGATCGGTCGCGCGTCGTTGCCCGCATCGAGCCAGGCTTTGGCGATCATCGCGGTCTCGGCGATCAGGTGCGAATCCGGCGTCGCCCGACGGCCGAAGGATCCACCAGCCCAGCGGGTATTGATCGAGACTTGCGGGAACTCCAGGCCAAGCACGCCAGCCGCCGTGAAATGGTCGCCGGTCTGGATCTGCGAACCGCCCCAGAAGGTTGCTGAATGGCCGTCATACAACACCGTCATGTCAAGCGGTTCCATCGGTGCATGGGCGAGGTAGGGAAAGACATACTCGGCCTCGATCACCTGCGCAGCCTCGGCAAGTCTGGCCGATGCATCGCCCCGGGGGCTCGACGGCAACCCGGGTGTGTCCAGCAGGGCTCTGAAATCCGCCAGTATTTGGTCGGTACCGCGCGTCTCTCCCGATCCTTCGGTCCACTCCAGCGTCAGTGCCTCGCGGCCCTGCAGGGCGGTCCATGTATTGCTGGCGAGAACTACGACGCCTTGCGGGACTTGCAGAACCTGCTGAACCCCTTCTATGGCGAGTGCATCTGTGGCGTCCATAGAGGCCAGCGTTGCGCCGAAGCGCGGCGGGCGGGCCGTAACGGCGATCAGACAGCCTTCGGGCTGCGTGTCCATGCCGAAGAGGCCGACACCGCCTCGGGTCTTCAGCGGCAGTTCCACCCTTGGGAAATTCTTGCCGATATATACCCACTGGTCGGGTGACTTGAGCGTGACCTCTGCGGGTGGCTCCTGCATCGCGGCCTTGGCCGCAAGTTCGCCGAAGGTGGCGGAGTTGCCACCGCCAGAGACGACGCCGTTCGAAACCGTTATATCCTTGGCGGGAACGCCCCACTCTGCCGCAGCGGCGTTCACCAGCATAGCCCGCGCGGTGGCGCCGGCCTGACGATACTGGTCGAAGGAATTCGCCATCGCCGTCGAGCCGCCGGTGCCCTGTATGCCGAAGAGGAAATTCTTGTAAAGCTCGGGGTTCGAAGGCGCGTGCTCCGCTTCGACCTGATCCGCCGCCGCATCGAGTTCGTCTGCAACCAGCGTGGCAAGTCCGGTGGCGGCCCCCTGACCCTTGTCGAGGTGCTTGCTCAGCACGATCACCCTGTTATCCGGTGTGATATGAACGAAGGGCGTCACCAATGCGGCGTCCGCGCCCGCGCTTTGCGCAAACGACCGGTGCGGTACGACCGCGCCGATCAGAAGCCCCCCAACCGCTCCGGTCGACAGCTTGAGGAACGTGCGCCGGGTCGGTTGTGGTGCGGGCAATCTTGCGTCGAGGTAATGCAGCATCTTCAGGCCTCCATGATCTCGGCGGCGCGATGGATCGCGCGGCGGATGCGGGCGTAAGCGGCGCAGCGGCACAGGTTTCCTTCCATTGCTGCGTCGATGTCCTCATCGGTCGGTTTAGGGGTCTCGGTCAAAAGCGCCGAAGCTGACATGATCTGGCCTGACTGGCAGTAGCCGCACTGCGGAACGTCGAGGGCGGTCCAGGCCGCCTGTACCGCCTCGGCGGCGCGGCCACTCACACCCTCGATGGTGGTTACCTTGCCGTCGCGGACCGC
>JASFFN010000034.1:0-8923 GCA_050124275.1 Roseobacter sp.
CAGATCGACAACCAGGTCAATACAGGAAACATTGGGCGTTGGCACGCGGATTGCATGCCCGGTGATCCTGCCGGAAAGTTCCGGAAGTACCGCGCCCAGAATGTCTGCCGCGCCGGTCGTGGTCGGGATCATCGACAACGCTGCCGCACGCGCTCGGTAAAGATCGGCATGCGGGCCGTCATGGGTGTTTTGTGTGCTGGTATAGCTGTGCACCGTGGTCATCATGCCGCGCTCGATGGTGAAGGCGTCATGCAGGATCTTGGCCACCGGACCAAGGCAGTTCGTCGTGCAGGATGCGTTGGAAAGCAACCGGTCAGTCGGTTCAATGGACATGTGATTGACACCGTAAACCACGGTTTTCATGCGATCCTGGCCAGGAGCGGAGAGAAGAACACGCGAAGATCCGTTTGAGAAATGCCGCGCCGCTTCTGTTGAGGTCAGGAATCTGCCACTGCATTCCAACGCGATATCCACGCCTTTCCATGACAAGGCGTCGGGCGTGCGTTCGTGCGAGAGAGCGATGGCTTTTCCGCCTATCACAAGATGACCGTCCTGAACGCACAGCGAATGCGCCAGGCGCCCGTGCAGGCTGTCGAATTCCAGCAAATGCGCGAGGATGTCGGCTGGCATGGGATCATTGACGCAAACGACCTCGATGTCGCTTTGCCCGCTTTGCAGCAAGGCGCGCAGGATCGAACGACCGATGCGGCCAAAGCCGTTGATAGCAACTCTGATTGTCATGCAGTTTCTTTCCGGTTCGCTGCGGTCAGGACAGCTCGGTTTCTAGCGCCAGAACGCCATCCATTCGATGAGGTCGAACATTTTCTTGCCCAGGAATACGATATGTTCGGTGCCAAATAGAAGAACGTCCAGAACAATCAAGGCGATCAGCGATACGCCGATAAAAAGCGCGATACGGTTCGTCATGATGTCTCGCCTCGACTGCCGAGCGGCGGCTTTGCCTGCGTTTGTATTCCGCTGGCCGAAGGATATGCCAGTACCAAACGGTACCCGCAAGCTCGAAGCTGGATATTGCCGGTCAGAGACGCCCCATCGCCACGGCCACATCGGCCATGCGGGCCGAGAATGCCCATTCGTTGTCGTACCATGCCAACACGCGGACCGTCCTGCCGCCGACGACCTTGGTCTGGTCGGGCGCGACGATGCAGCTGTGTTCCGTGTGGTTGAAGTCGATAGAGACCTTGGCCTCGGCATCATACGCCATCACCCGCGACATCGCACCCATGGCCGCCTGTTCCAGGGCACCGTTGACGTCTTCGACGGTGACGGTGCGCGATGCTTCAAATGTCAGATCGACGGCTGACACATTGGGCGTCGGCACACGCATTGCCGTACCGTCCAGCTTTCCCGCGAGGCCGGGCAGGACCTCTCCGATCGCTTTGGCAGCGCCGGTGGAGGTCGGTATCATGGCCATCGCCGCCGCACGGGCGCGGTAGAGATCGTCATGGCGCCGGTCGAGCGTCGGCTGATCGCCGGTGTAAGAGTGTATCGTGGTCATTATCCCGCGCTCGATGCCGATGGCCTCGTCAAGCACCTTTGCGAGCGGTGCAAGACAGTTGGTGGTGCAGGAACCGTTGGACACGATCGCGTCCTTCGAGATGAGGTCGCGATGGTTCACGCCGAATACGACCGTCCGGTCCACGTTTTTCGCGGGCGCTGAAATCAGTACCCGTGCCGCTCCGCGGTCGACGTGGGTTTTTGCCTTTGTGCCGTCGTTGTGTTTGCCCGTGCATTCAAGCACGACATCCACACCTTCCCAGTCCAGTTCATTCATGTCGTAGGTCGACATCATCCGGATCGGGCCGCGACCGAGGTCGATCGTATTCGCACCGGTGACGACTTCACCCGGGAACCGGCCATGCACGCTGTCGTACTTGAGCAGATGCGCCGCGGTCTCCAGCGGACCCGTGGCGTTGACCGCAACCACGTCTATGTCGTTGCGCCCGGAGCTGACGATGTGGGACAGGGTGCACCGCCCGATCCGACCAAACCCATTGATACCGACTTTGATGGTCATGACCGCGCTCTCCACAAATTGCACCCGCTTCAACTGACTACATTTATACCTGCCGAGAGTCCTGCTTTAAACGGCTAAATCGATTTGTTTTCCAAGTGTTAGCGTTAAAATTGCTGCGCTGCGGAAAAATGTTTGCGCCAACGTATAGAATGGTCGACAGATTGTCCTCGAATCAGCGACAGTCTGCCAAAGGGTCAGAATGAACGAGTCGCAGGATCGGGAGCCGAAATGAGTGGACTGTTAGCGCTATTGGATGACGTGGCGGGCATTGCGAAAATTGCGGCCGCTTCCGTCGATGACGTGGCGGGGCAGGCCGCCAAGGCGGGATCAAAGGTCGCGGGCGTCGTGATAGACGACGCCGCCGTCACGCCGAAATATGTGACCGGGTTCGAGCCAAGGCGCGAGCTGCCGATTATCTGGAAGATCACGAAGGGATCGCTCTTCAACAAAGTCGTCATTCTGCTGCCAGCGCTTTTGCTGCTGAACGCCTTTGCCCCCTGGTTCATCACCCCGCTGTTGATGCTGGGCGGGGCCTATCTGTGTTTCGAGGGCGCGGAAAAGGTTTTTCACTGGCTCTTTCCGCATCAGGACGCCCATGTTGAAAAGGACATGGACATCGGGGATCCGCTGCATCTGGAGGAAGCGCGGGTCAAAGGCGCGATCAAGACGGATTTCATCCTGTCCGCTGAAATCATGACGATCATTCTGTCCAACATAGAGGCCGCCGGGTTCTGGTTCGAAGCGGCGACGCTCGCCTTCGCCGGAATCGCCGTCACCGTTCTGGTCTACGGCAGCGTCGCGTTGATCGTGAAAATGGATGACATCGGTGTCTGGCTTGCAGCAAACGGAATGATGCGAACAACCCGCAGCCTTGGCATGGGACTGGTGAAAGGCATGCCGGTCCTCTTGAAAGTTCTGACAATCGTCGGGACGGCGGCGATGCTCTGGGTCGGGGGCTCGATCATTCTGCACGGAATGGAAGTGTTGGGCGTGCCCTGGCTCTACGACCAGATCCACCACGTGGCTGTCGGGCTTGCCAAGGGGGCGGGCGCAGCCGCCGGCTTTGTCGAATGGGCCGTCACCGCCTTTCTGGACGGTATCTTCGGCATTCTGCTGGGCATGGCCCTGATCCCGGTCGTGACGCGGGTTCTGACGCCTGTCATCAATGCGGTATCGGGACAAAGCGACTCCGCGCACTGACCCGCGATGATCGCGGGCCAACGGCCACTAGCGTGGGGGATACGGGTTGAAAGGTTCAGACCCGTGGGTCCGGTTTCCAGTTGCCTGCCAGAAGATCGCGTACTTTCTGGGCCGTTGCCTCAGGCGTTATACCCAATTCCCTGAACAGAACGTCGGCGGGCGCGGATGCCCCGAAGTCGTGCATCCCGATGAAACCGGATTTCTCGCGCTTGCCCCGTTCTCCGAACAGCCAGCGGTCCCAGCCAAACCGGATGCCGGCTTCGATGGCCACCCGTACCGGGCCACCTGGCAGAACGCGCCTGCGATAGGCTTCGGGCTGTTCCTCGAACAGTTCCCAGCACGGCATCGACACCACGCGGGTCCCGATGCCCTCGGCCTGCAGCATGTCCCGCGCAGCCAATGCGACCGCGACCTCGGAGCCGGTGGCGAGCAGGATCGCCCGGCGCTTGCCTTCGGCTTCCGCCAGAACATAAGCTCCCTGCGCGACCATGTTCTTGGTCTTGTGCTCGGTGCGGACGGTGGGCAACCCCTGACGGGTCAATGACAACACAGAAGGCGTTTTCTTGCTGCTGAGGGCCAGTTCCCACGCCTCCGCCGTCTCGATCGTGTCGGCGGGGCGGAACACGTTGGTGTTGGGGGTTGCGCGGCTGATCGCCAGGTGTTCGACCGGTTGGTGTGTTGGTCCGTCTTCTCCCAGCCCGATGCTGTCATGCGTCATCACGAAAACGGTGGGAATTTTCATCAAGGCCGCCAGTCGCATCGACGGGCGCGCGTAGTCGGTGAAACACATGAACGTGCCGCCATAGGGCCGGATACCCCCGTGCAGCGCCATGCCGTTCATGGCGGCGGCCATCCCGTGCTCGCGCACACCCCAATAGACGTATCGACCGCCGCGATTGTCCATGTCGAAGACCCCAAGATCGCTGGTTTTCGTGTTGTTCGAACCGGTCAGGTCCGCCGAGCCACCGACTGTTTCCGGGATGATCGGATTGACCACCTCCAGCACTTTTTCAGAGCTTGACCGCGTCGCGATTTTCGGCGCCGCTTCGCTCATCTGCTTTTTGAACGCTTTGATGGTCGCGCTCAGTTTCTTGGGAACGTCCAGCGCGTAGGCGCGATTGAAGGTCTCGCGTTTGTTGCGGGGCAGGGCGTCGAAGCGCTGCTCCCAGGCGAGGCGGTCCGCCTTTCCCCGCGCGCCGATTTCACGCCATCCGGCGAGGATCTCGGCCGGCACTTCGAAGGGGCCCGATGTCCAGCCCCAGGCGGCCTTTGCCGCCGCGTTCTGTTCTTCGTTCGTGAGCGCACCGTGTCCCTTGGAGGTGTCCTGCGCGGCATGGCCGAGAGCGATATGTGTCTTGCAGGCGATCATCGTGGGCTGCGCGCTTTTCTTCGCGGATGCCAGGGCGGCGTTGATCTCGGTCGGGTTGTGGCCGTCGATCTCGATGACTTCCCAACCCGCCGACCGGAAACGGCTTACCTGATCCGTGCGGTCAGAGAGGGTGACCGGCCCGTCGATGGTGATGTTGTTGTTGTCCCAAAGCACGATGAGTTTTGCCAACTGGTACCGTCCGGCAAGCGTGATCGCCTCCTGGCTGACACCCTCCATCAGGCAACCGTCACCGGCAATCACGTATGTGAAGTGATCGACGACCTTTTTGCCGTACTGCGCACGCTGGATCTCTTCGGCCATGGCGAAGCCCACGGCATTTGCGATGCCCTGGCCCAGCGGACCCGTCGTCGTTTCAATGCCGGCGGCATGGCCGTATTCGGGATGACCTGCCGTGACAGAGCCCCACTGGCGGAAATTCCTGATCTCTTCCAGCGTCATGTCCGCGTAGCCTGTCAGATGCAACAAGGCGTAAAGCAGCATGGAACCGTGACCGGCGGAGAGAATGAAACGGTCCCGATCCGGCCAATTCGGGTCTGTGGGATCGAACTTGAGATGTTTTTCGAACAGGACCGTTGCCGCGTCAGCCATCCCGATCGGCATACCGGAATGACCGGAGTTTGCTGCGGCCACCGCATCAAGGGTCAGGGCCCGTATGGCATTTGCTTTGGACCAGTGGTCAGGGTGCGCAGCGGCAAGAGCTTTGAGATCCACGAAGAATTCCTTTGTCGATGTTGCCCTTCTTGACGGGCGGGCGTTGTGAGTACGCAAGTTTTTCGCGCTGCATAACAGTCCGCCCGCAAAGTTCAAGGGTATGGCACAGGCAACATTTGGCCGGGACTTCAAGATATCCGCGCAAGCTCTTGAACTGTTTGAAAACCGTGTTTGTTGTATGCGCACTCTGGAGATACGGTTGGGCACGCGTGGCGCGATTCGCTGCGCATGCGGGTGTCGTGAATGACGATCGGTGGCAATCTGAAAGGTGGGCATGGGCGATATAGAAGAACTGAGCGGCCGCATCATGGCGGCACTGGATCGCGTGGCGCAGGGGGTCGATGCGCTGCAACAGTCGGACGCGTCCGAAGTGGAGGCTCTCGGCAGGGCGCTGGAGGAAGAGAAACAGGTCAATGCCGAACTGTCCGACCGCGTTCAGGCGCTTGAGCAACGCCAGGAACAGGCCATAGCTGCGCTTGAGGCCAAGGCGGCGGAAGCTGCTGGCCGCGTGTCGACACTGGATCGGGAACTGCAACAACTGCGCACGGCAAACGATACGCTGATCGACGCCTGCAACGCGTTGCGGGAGGCGAATGCGGAGGGTGTCGGCGACGCCGAGCTCATCAATCAGTCGTTGCAGGCGGAACTGAAAGCCCTTCAGGCGGCGCGCAGCGCTGAAGCCGCCGAAGCACATGAAATCATTTCGGCGCTTACGCCTCTATTGAGGGCAAGCGCCGCGCAGCAGAACACCGAGGAGGCGCATTGATGCCAGAGGTCAGAATAACGATTGGTGGCCGCGAATTCGATGTGGCCTGTCAGGCCGGCGAGGAACATTACCTGCGGACGGCAGCAAAAATGCTGGACGAAGAGGCCAGCGTCCTTACATCGCAGGCCGGACGCATGCCCGAATCGCGCATGCTGCTTATGGCCGGGCTGATGCTTGCCGATAAAACCGCCAGTGTCGAAGATCGCGCCGCGGAAATTCAGGCGCAACTTGACGAAAGAGAGGCCGAACTTTCCGCCCTCAGGCAACAGCGTGCCGAGCCTGAAAAGGTCGAAGTCCCGGTGGTGCCGCAGGCGGTGACGGATACGCTGGCCGAACTTGCCGCTCGCGCAGAGGCGCTTGCAGCCTCCGTTGAGGAAAAACGCGGCTAGATAACCGCGCCGCGATCGGGCGCGGTTCCAGTCGCATAGGGCCCGCATCAGGTCAGGTGATTGGCGCCTGTCAGCCGTTCGCTTCGCGGATTTTGTTGGCCGCGTCCTTGTCGAACCCGACGCCGTTCTCTTCAAGCAGCGTGTCAAGTTCGCCCGACAAGGTCATTTCTGTCACGATATCACAGCCGCCGACGAACTCGCCCTTGACGTAGAGCTGCGGTATCGTCGGCCAGTCTGAATACTCCTTGATGCCTTGGCGGATCGCCTCGTCGGCCAGTACGTTCACGTCGGCGTAATCTATTCCCATGTAGTTCAGAACCCCGGCCACGCGGCTTGAAAACCCGCATTGTGGCATGCTTTTGGTGCCCTTCATGAACAAAACGACGTCGTTTGCCTTTACGGTGTCATCAATTTGCGTTTTGGCATCGCTCATCTTCTCAAGACCCTTTTTTGTTGTAAGCGCGGTAGTACCACGCTGCATAGTTTTCATCATCCGGCATCGGTTGCACGCGGGTTTCGGCGTGCTCGACGAAACTCCCCATTCGTCTATTCGGCGCGAAGAAAGTGCTCACCCGTTCGAGTGAGGCATTGCGCTGGTTGACCTTGTCGATGATCGACATGTCCACCGCTTCGAGACCCAGAGGTATGTGCCCCGTGTCCGCTTTTCGCGGCTGCCGGGCCGCCAGTGGCCTGCGGGGACCGCGTCTGAAGGGGTAGGTTATCCAGTGCCAGAACGTCATTGAAATCTAGTCCGGCGCGCGCGTTGTCAGCGCCAGCGCATGCAACTCCCCATTCGAGCCGTCCATCTTGCCTTTCAGGGCGGCATAAACGGCGCGCTGCTGCTGAACGCGATTTTTACCGCGAAAGCTTTCATCGACCACCATCGCTGCCATATGGACACCGTCATCGCCGCTGACCTGAATTTCAGCATTGGGAAAACTCCGGCGGAGCAGTTCCTCGATTTCAAATGCCTGCATCGGCATGGTACACCTCCCGTCTGATACTGGTAGATGTAGTCGGCCAACCGCATCGTAACAAGATATGATTTCTTCGGGCAGACGAACAAAAGCGCGTGCAGATATTCCGATATTGCGGCAAAACGCCGAAAACTCTTGAGGGGGGAATATGGACGTCTTCGATAATGCGCCGGAACAGGCGCTCGCCTGGCATGAGACAGGGCGTGGCGCGGTCCTCGCCACTGTCGTCGAAACCTGGGGGTCTGCGCCACGGCGCGTGGGCGCGCAGTTGGTCGTTGCCGGCGATGGCGAGATGCAAGGCTCCGTATCAGGTGGCTGCGTGGAAGGTGCAGTGGTGCTGGAAGCGACCGAGGCCCTGGAAAAGGGCGAGCAGCGGATGCTCGAATACGGTGTCAGCGATGGCGATGCTTTCGCGGTGGGCCTCGCCTGCGGTGGAACGATTCGCATTCTAGTCGAACCCGTGGGACCGGTGCTGCCCGTCTCCGTGCTGCGCGATCTCGTGGAGGCGCGCGCGGTGCGTCGCCCCATAGCCTATGAGGTGACGCTGTCTTCCGGCGCGCGTCGTCTGGTTCAGGACGCGTACCCCGAGCGCTTTACGACGGACCGGTCGGGATTCGAGGCGGAGGGAGATGTCTTTGTCGCGATCCACAATCCGCCCTTGCGGCTGGTCATCGTCGGCGCCGTGCATATCGCACAGGCCCTCGTGCCCATGGCGCGGATCGCGGGCTACGATCCGGTGGTGATCGACCCACGGGGCGCGTTCGGCTCCGAGGCGCGGTTTCCGGGCGAACGCCTCGTCGCGGACTGGCCCGACGAGGCGCTGGAGCAGATCGGACTCGATACGCGGACCGCTCTGGTGCTGCTGACCCACGATCCGAAACTCGATGACCCCGCTCTGCACATCGCACTTCGTTCCACGTGTTTCTACATCGGCGCACTGGGGTCCAGACGCACCCATGCGGCTCGGGTGGCGCGCCTTGAGGATGCGGGGTTCTCGCCAGACGAAATCGCGCGCATCCATGCGCCGATCGGTCTGGACATAGGGGCCTCGGGCCCGCCCGAGATTGCCGTCTCCATTCTGGCCGAGATGGTACAGAGTTTGCGGCGCACCGCATGAAATTCGGCACGGTCATACTTGATGATGCGGAAGGTGCCGTTCTGGCGCATTCGGTCTCGCTGGGCACGGCGGGCAGGTTGCGCAAGGGACGCATGCTCACCGCAGGAGATATCGCGGCTTTACGGCGCGCAGATGTCACCAGCGTCACGGTGGCGCGCCTCGATGCAGAAGACGTGCATGAGGACGCCGCCGCTCAGGCGCTTGCCGCGGCCTTTGTCCCGGACCCGAGCCTGCAGGGGGTGACCTGCACAACGGCGTTCACCGGTCGGGTAAATGTCTTGGCAGCCGGGCCGGGGATCGTGGAACTCGATGTCGCGGCGGTCGAGGCCGTGAAC
>JASFFN010000035.1:0-8896 GCA_050124275.1 Roseobacter sp.
AGAGTACATGGACGCACAGGATGCCTATGGCATGGATGCGTTCACCGCGAACATCGGCGCCGAAGCCATCCGCGAGATGCTGGCGGCGATCGATCTCGAAGCCGAGGCCGATCAGTTGCGCGAAGAACTGAAGGAAGCCACGGGCGAGTTGAAGCCGAAAAAGATCATCAAGCGGCTGAAGGTCGTCGAAAGCTTCCTTGAATCCGGCAACCGCCCGGAATGGATGGTGCTGACCGTGATTCCGGTGATCCCGCCGGAACTGCGCCCGCTGGTGCCGCTGGACGGAGGCCGTTTCGCGACCTCCGACCTCAACGATCTCTACCGTCGTGTCATCAACCGCAACAACCGCTTGAAGCGGCTGATCGAACTGCGCGCGCCCGACATTATCGTCCGCAACGAAAAGCGGATGCTGCAGGAGTCCGTGGATGCGCTCTTTGACAACGGCCGTCGCGGCCGCGTAATTACCGGGGCTAACAAGCGTCCGCTGAAATCGCTCAGCGATATGCTGAAGGGCAAGCAGGGTCGCTTCCGCCAGAACCTTCTGGGCAAGCGGGTCGACTTCTCCGGGCGCTCGGTCATCGTGACCGGTCCGGAGCTCAAGCTGCACCAGTGCGGTCTGCCCAAGAAGATGGCCTTGGAACTCTTCAAGCCGTTCATCTACTCGCGGCTGGAGGCCAAGGGCCTGTCCTCGACTGTGAAACAGGCCAAGAAACTGGTGGAGAAAGAGCGCCCGGAGGTCTGGGACATTCTCGACGAGGTGATCCGCGAACATCCGGTGATGCTGAACCGTGCGCCGACGCTGCACCGCCTTGGCATTCAGGCGTTCGAGCCCGTGCTCATCGAAGGCAAGGCGATCCAGCTGCACCCGCTGGTCTGTTCGGCGTTCAACGCGGACTTCGATGGCGACCAGATGGCCGTGCATGTGCCGCTGAGCCTTGAGGCGCAGTTGGAAGCGCGCGTTCTGATGATGTCCACGAACAACGTGCTGTCGCCGGCGAACGGCGCGCCGATCATCGTGCCGTCGCAGGACATGATCCTTGGCCTGTATTACACCACACTCGAGCGTGAAGGCATGCCGGGCGAGGGCATGGTCTTTGGCTCCGTCGAAGAGGTGCAGCACGCGCTGGACGCGGGCATCGTGCATCTGCACGCCAAGATCACGGCACGCATCACGCAGATCGATGAAAACGGTCTGGAGGTGATGAAGCGCTATGAAACAACACCGGGCCGTATCCGCCTCGGGGCGCTTTTGCCGCTGAACGCCAAGGCCCCGTTCGATCTGGTGAACCGTCTTCTGCGCAAAAAGGAAGTGCAGCAGGTGATCGACACGGTCTATCGCTACTGCGGTCAGAAAGAGTCCGTCATCTTCTGTGACCAGATCATGACCATGGGTTTCCGCGAAGCCTTCAAGGCTGGCATTTCATTCGGCAAGGACGACATGCTGATCCCCGACTCCAAATGGCCCATCGTGGAAGAGACGCGCGAGCAGGTGAAGGACTTCGAACAGCAGTACATGGACGGTCTGATCACCCAGGGCGAGAAGTACAACAAGGTCGTGGATGCCTGGTCGAAGTGCAACGACAAGGTGACCGACGCCATGATGGCGTCGATTTCCGCCAGCCAGAAAGACGAGAACGGCGCCGAGAAGGAACCGAACTCCGTCTACATGATGGCGCACTCCGGCGCGCGGGGCTCGGTCACGCAGATGAAGCAGCTCGGCGGGATGCGCGGCCTGATGGCCAAGCCGAACGGCGACATCATCGAGACGCCGATCATCTCGAACTTCAAGGAAGGCCTGACCGTTCTCGAATACTTCAACTCCACCCACGGTGCGCGGAAAGGCCTGTCGGATACGGCTCTGAAAACAGCGAACTCAGGCTACCTGACACGGCGCCTCGTCGACGTGGCGCAGGACTGTATCGTGCGCATGCACGACTGCGGTACCGAAGCCTCGATCACGGCGAATGCGGCGGTGAACGATGGTGAGGTCGTCGCTTCTCTGTCCGAGCGTATCCTCGGTCGTGTCGTAGCCGAAGACGTCAAGCGTCCCGGAACAGACGAGGTCATGATCGCAGCGGGCACGATGGTCGACGAGCGCATGGCGGATGCCGTAGAGGAAGCCAACGTGACCTCGGCCCGGATCCGCAGCCCGCTGACCTGTGAAGCGGAAGAGGGTGTCTGTGCAATGTGCTATGGTCGTGACCTGGCACGCGGTACCATGGTCAACACCGGCGAAGCAGTCGGCATCATTGCCGCGCAGTCGATCGGGGAGCCTGGTACACAGCTGACTATGCGTACCTTCCACATCGGCGGTGTTGCGCAGGGTGGTCAGCAATCCTTCCTCGAAGCAAGTCACACCGGCAAGGTTGCGTTCGAGAACGCGCAGACGCTCGAGAACGCCGCTGGCGAGATCATGGTGATGGGCCGCAATATGAAGCTCATTATCCAAGACGAGAATGGCGAAGAGCGCGCAAGCCACAAGGTCGGCTACGGCACCAAGCTCTTTGTGACCGAAGGTCAGAACGTGGCACGTGGCGACAAGCTCTTTGAGTGGGATCCCTATACGCTTCCGATCATTGCGGAGAAGCCGGGGACGGCCAAATTCGTCGATCTTGTGAGTGGCATCGCGGTGAAGGATGAAACCGATGACGCGACCGGCATGACCCAGAAGATCGTGATCGACTGGCGCTCGGCGGCCAGGGGCAACGAGCTGAAACCGGAGATCATCCTTGTCGACAAGGATGGCGAGCCTGTGCGCAATGAAGCGGGTAATCCGGTGACCTATCCGATGTCCGTGGATGCCGTCCTGTCCATCGAGGATGGCGCCGAAATCAAGGCCGGCGACGTTGTCGCGCGCATCCCGCGCGAAGGCGCCAAGACCAAGGACATCACCGGTGGTCTGCCGCGCGTGGCGGAACTCTTCGAGGCGCGCCGTCCGAAGGATCACGCCATCATCGCGGAAATCGACGGCTACGTGCGTTACGGCAAGGACTACAAGAACAAGCGCCGCATCGCGATCGAGTCCGCTGAAGATCCGGATTTCAAGGTCGAGTACATGGTGCCGAAGGGCAAGCACATTCCGGTTGCGGAAGGTGACTTCGTCCAGAAGGGCGATTACATCATGGACGGCAACCCGGCGCCCCACGACATTCTGGCCATTCTCGGGGTCGAAGCGCTGGCGGATTACATGATCGACGAGGTGCAGGACGTCTATCGCCTGCAGGGTGTGAAGATCAACGACAAGCACATCGAAGTCATCGTGCGCCAGATGCTGCAGAAGTGGGAAATTCAGGACTCCGGCGACACCACGCTGCTCAAGGGCGAGCATGTGGACAAGCAGGAGTTCGAAGCGGCCAACGAAAAGGCGATTTCCAAGGGGGGGCGCCCGGCACAGGGCGAGCCGATCCTTCTGGGCATCACCAAGGCGTCGCTGCAGACCCGCAGCTTCATCTCTGCCGCGTCGTTCCAGGAGACGACGCGCGTTCTGACCGAAGCTTCTGTTCAGGGCAAGAAGGACAAACTGGTCGGTCTGAAAGAGAACGTCATCGTCGGTCGCCTCATTCCCGCCGGCACCGGCGGCGCGACAATGAAAGTGCGCAAGATCGCCCAGGAGCGCGACAACGTCGTGATCGAGGCGCGTCGTGAGGAAGCCGAAGCGGCGGCGGCGCTTGCAGCACCGGATTCGGACGACTTCGTTGGTGGAGATGTCTTCGATCAGGTGATCCATACCGAAGAAGACAGCCGCGATTGATCCGCGACGACAAAACACTGAAAGCCCCTGTCGAAAGCTTCGACGGGGGCTTTTTTTGTTCGGATTTCAAATTTTTCGCGCGCAATGAATTGATCCGCAGAGTAGGAGGAGACCATGTGGTCGAAGATCGCTTCTTGCCTTGTAACGCCGACGGACGATTGAAATGTCACCCAATGTAACCGGTGCCTTGCTCATGATGGCCTCCATGGCTTGCTTTACCGTCAATGACGCTTTCCTGAAGGCAACGAACGGCGATCTGCCACTGTCACAACTGCTTTTCCTGCGCGGCATACTGGCGACCGCGTTCATAGGCTCTCTTGCTGTGATCCGGGGGGCCTTGCGTGCGCGGCCTTCTGCCGGAGACTGGGGTCTCATCGGGCTGAGATCTGCCTCCGAGGTCGGTGCGGCCTATTTTTTTGTCACGGCTCTTTTGAATATGCCGCTGGCGAATGTGACGGCCATACTCCAGATCATCCCATTGACCGTGACCCTCGGCGCGGCTCTCTTCTTTAGGGAAGCCATCGGCTGGCGGCGCATGGTGGCGATCATGATCGGGTTTTGCGGCATGCTGATGATCGTGCGCCCCGGGACTGAAGGCTTCACCATCTGGTCGGTTTATGCGCTTGCGGCGGTGGCATGTGTAACGGCGCGGGATCTCGCGACGCGACGCATGTCGCCGGCCGTTCCTTCGCTGTTGGTGACGCTGTCCGCCTCTCTGACCGTTCTGATCGCTGCGGGACTGGCCTCGCTTACGATCGACTGGGCACCGGTGACGCCAAGGCTCGGCGGGCTGATCTTTGCCTCGTCCGTCTTTATTGTCGGGGGCTATTTCTTTTCGGTGCAGGTCATGCGCACGGGCGATGTCTCCTTCATTGCCCCCTTCCGCTACACAGGCCTGATCTGGGCACTCGTGCTCGGTTGGTTTGCCTTCGGTGACTGGCCGATGCCGCCGACGCTTCTTGGCGCGGCGATTATCGTGGCGACGGGGCTCTTCACGCTCTATCGGGAAAGGCGTCTGCTGCGTTGCTGAAGCCAGTCAGGTAACCGGGTTTTTCTGTTTTGCATCAAACCGGGTCGGCCTGTTGACAGTCGCAGCGACTCCTTTTATACGCGCGACATCTCGGAGCAGGGTTGATCGCCTTTGGTCTGAAATCGAAATGAAGTGGTCACGATCCGGCCCCCTATCGGCCCGATCCTCTGTTAATCCACCGCGTCGTTTCCTCGGTACGGAAACGGAGGCGGTTTTTTTGTTGTCGCGGCTGCGCGGCAAGAAACAAACGCGCCTTGAAGCGCATCGGGCGGCCCGCAACCACGGCGCCGTGGAAATTGAAACCGCGCGGGACTGTCCCGTGCACACATATGTGAGCTACACGGGGATAAGACCGGAATGCCAACGATCCAACAGCTGATCCGCAAGCCGCGGCAGCCAAAAATCAAACGTTCGAAGTCGATGCACTTGCAAGAGTGCCCGCAAAAACGCGGCGTCTGCACGCGCGTTTACACCACCACACCGAAAAAACCGAACTCGGCCATGCGGAAGGTGGCCAAGGTCCGCCTGACCAATGGTTTTGAGGTCATCAGCTACATCCCCGGCGAAAGCCACAACCTTCAGGAGCACTCCGTGGTTCTGATCCGCGGCGGTCGCGTCAAGGACCTTCCCGGTGTACGCTACCACATCCTGCGCGGTGTGCTGGATACGCAAGGTGTGAAAGACCGCAAGCAACGCCGTTCGAAATACGGCGCGAAGCGTCCGAAGTAAGGAGAGACCGAGATGTCCCGTCGTCACGCAGCCGAAAAACGCGAAGTCCTGCCCGACGCCAAATATGGCGATCTGGTTCTGACGAAATTCATGAACAACCTGATGATCGACGGCAAGAAGTCGGTCGCGGAGCGCATCGTGTACAACGCGCTGAGCCGCGTTGAAAACAAGATCAAACGCGCTCCCGTCGAAGTCTTTCACGAGGCGCTCGACAACATCAAGCCATCGGTCGAGGTGCGTTCGCGTCGCGTCGGTGGTGCAACCTATCAGGTACCCGTCGAAGTGCGCCCCGAGCGCCGCGAGGCGCTGGCGATCCGCTGGTTGATCAAGGCCTCGCGCGCCCGCAACGAGAACACGATGGAAGAGCGCCTTGCCGGCGAGCTTCTGGACGCTGTTCAGTCACGCGGCACTGCCGTGAAAAAGCGCGAAGACACGCACAAGATGGCAGACGCGAACAAGGCGTTCAGCCACTACCGCTGGTAACCGTTTCGCGCCCCGTCCGGGGGCGCGAAGAAACGTTTTTTACACTCCTGAGGAAGCAGCCCCATGGCACGCGATTATCCGCTTCAACGCTACCGCAACTTCGGCATCATGGCCCACATCGATGCCGGCAAAACCACCTGTTCGGAACGCATCCTGTTCTACACGGGCAAGTCTCACAACATCGGCGAGGTGCACGACGGCGCAGCCACCATGGACTGGATGGAGCAGGAGCAGGAACGCGGCATCACCATCACGTCGGCCGCGACCACGACATTCTGGCAGCGCCAGGAAGAGCCGACAAAAGACGGCACATCCGACACCAAGTACCGGATGAACATCATCGACACGCCCGGCCACGTGGACTTCACCATCGAGGTGGAACGCTCGCTGGCGGTGCTCGATGGTGCGGTCTGTGTTCTCGACGCGAACGCAGGCGTGGAGCCGCAAACCGAGACCGTGTGGCGTCAGGCCGACCGCTACAAGGTGCCGCGTATCGTCTTCGTCAACAAGATGGACAAGATCGGTGCCGACTTCTTCAACTGCGTACGCATGATCGAGGACCGCACCGGCGCCCGCGCCGTTCCCGTTGCGCTGCCGATCGGTGCGGAAAACGAGCTGGAAGGCCTTGTCGACCTTGTGACCATGGAAGAGTGGGTCTGGAAGGGCGAGGATCTTGGCGCCTCCTGGGAGAAGGGCCCGATCCGCGACAGTCTCAAGGAGCAGGCCGAAGAATGGCGCGGCAAGATGATCGAAGCGGCCGTCGAAGAAGACGACGACGCGATGATGGAATACCTCGAAGGCAACGAGCCTGATGTAGACACGCTGCGCAAACTGCTGCGCAAGGGCACGCTCGCGTTGCACTTCGTCCCCGTTCTGGGTGGTTCGGCATTCAAGAACAAAGGCGTGCAGCCGCTGCTCAACGCGGTCATCGACTACCTGCCCAGCCCGCTCGACGTGGTCGACTACATGGGCTTCAAGCCGGGCGACGAAACGGAAACCCGTAATGTCGCGCGCCGCGCGGATGACAACATGCCCTTCGCCGGACTGGCTTTCAAAATCATGAACGACCCTTTCGTGGGATCGCTGACCTTCACCCGTGTCTATTCGGGCGTGATCAAGAAAGGCGATCAACTGCTGAACTCCACCAAGGGCAAGCCCGAGCGTGTTGGCCGCATGATGATGATGCACTCCAACAACCGTGAAGAGATCGAAGAAGCCTTCGCGGGCGACATCATTGCACTTGCCGGCCTGAAGGATACGACGACGGGCGATACGCTTTGCGACAAGAATGACCCGGTGGTGCTGGAAACCATGACGTTCCCTGATCCGGTGATCGAGATCGCGGTTGAACCGAAGACGAAGAACGACCAGGAGAAAATGTCTCAGGGTCTGGCGCGTCTGGCGGCCGAAGATCCGTCGTTCCGTGTGGAGACGGACCTGGAGAGCGGTCAGACCATCATGAAGGGCATGGGCGAACTTCACCTCGATATTCTCGTGGATCGCCTGAAGCGCGAATTCAAGGTCGAGGCGAACATTGGCGCGCCGCAGGTGGCTTACCGTGAAACAATCTCCAAAGAAGCTGAAGTTACCTATACCCACAAGAAACAGTCCGGCGGATCCGGTCAGTTCGCGGAAGTGAAGATGATCCTGATGCCGACGGAACCGGGCGAAGGCTACTCCTTCGAAAGCCGCATTGTCGGTGGCGCGGTGCCGAAGGAATACATCCCGGGCGTCGAGAAGGGCATCAAGTCTGTCATGGACAGCGGACCGCTCGCGGGCTTCCCGGTGATCGACTTCAAGGTGGCGCTGATCGACGGCAAGTTCCACGATGTGGACTCCTCCGTGCTTGCGTTTGAAATCGCGGCCCGGATGGGTATGCGCGAAGGCATGAAGAAAGCGGGCGCGAAACTGCTTGAACCGATCATGAAAGTCGAGGTTGTAACGCCCGAAGAGTATACCGGTGGCATTATCGGCGACCTCACGTCGCGGCGCGGTCAGGTCTCCGGACAAGAGAACCGTGGCAATGCGATCGCAATTGACGCAATGGTACCCTTGGCCAACATGTTCGGCTACATCAACACGTTGCGTTCCATGTCCTCGGGCCGCGCGCAGTTCACCATGCAGTTCGATCACTACGATCCGGTGCCGCAAAACATCTCGGACGAGATACAGGCCAAATTTGCTTAAACTGAAAAGATTGGGGAAGGACGTGTACAACAAACGTACATTTGTTGGCATTGCCGCAGCGGCGCTGCTTGCCGCCTGCAGCAATGTCACCGATATCGATCGCGCCAACAAGGATACGGGACCGCTGAAGCTGAATGCCGTAAACGTTGACACCAGTGCGATGACAATCGTTTCGGAAGGTCGGACGGTCAACCGGACAAAAGCTCAGCTTGCAAGTGACTTGCGGGCGGCCATAACGCGGGAAGCGCAGTCCTATTCCAACCCCAATGGTCTGCCAGCCGACGTGAATGTGACCGTTGAAAAACTGCATCTCGCGACAATCGTGGATCGCGTTGTGGCCGGTACCAGCTATGTCGAAAGTACCATTTCCGTCGTTGATGCGGCGGATGGCAGCGTGATCATAGCACCCACCAAGGTCAAGGGAAATGAAGAGACTCTGCGCGGTTTCGGGTCATTGGGTGCAGCCGGAGCGGTGCAGAACGCAAGCGTCGAAACCGACTACAAGAACGCAATCGACGGATATGCAAAGGCGTTGATCGCCTCGATAGCAGCCTCCCAGTAAACAAGCTTTCCCGAAAGGATAAAAACGATGGCAAAAGAGAAGTTTGAACGCACGAAACCGCATGTCAACATTGGCACGATTGGTCACGTTGACCACGGCAAGACGACGCTGACGGCGGCGATCACGAAGTATTTCGGCGACTTCAAGGCGTATG
>JASFFN010000036.1:0-8872 GCA_050124275.1 Roseobacter sp.
GTCAGCGTGAAGCTCTCGATGCCTGCGGCAGCGCCTGCACCGGTGCTGCCGGCGATGGAGACCGGTTGCAGTGTGATCGACTTCTCGGAGCCGCCGACGAGAACCTTCGCGCCTGCTCCTGCCCCGACAGAGGCGGAGGCGGAGGCTCCGACATATTCACCCGCGAGAGCGCCAGGCCCAACTTCAGTCGATGGCGCGATCACCGCCCAGATGAGTAGCTGGTTCGCCTTGAATTCGAGATCGACGCCGATGCGCTTGATCTCGCCGGAATAGTACTCGTTCCCGCCGCTGTTCGGGTTAAAGGAGCACTCGAAGGTCTCGTCGGTGTAGACCACCACGTTCGTCCTGCCGGTGAGTTCGCACGACAGAATGCCGACCTTCACACCGCCGTCGTCTGCGGTCGCAACGCCGGGGTTCATCATGGCCGCCGCAGACAGCAGGGCCAGCGAAAGTATCTTGATTGGTCGCATACGATTTCTTCTCCTGTTGTGTTTCGTGCTATGTTGCCGTCGGACATTTCGATGACATCCTCATGCACTTTCTCAACGTCTTCTGCATTCGGCTTGCCCTTTCGATGGGCACAGGCGCCGGCTCTGGCGGCGTCCGGGCAAGCGGTACCAAAGGGGGGGGCAGCAGCAAGTGACACTTCGCGCCAATTCGAGCGGGGTCCATCAAGCCTGGTCCCCGTCTCTTCGCAGTCGATCAACGGCACGATCGCTGAAGCGGCCGCCCCGCAAGGTCTGGGCGCCGAGTCGTGAATTACTGGCGATCAGCCTTCTCTATGGAAACGGGGTGCGTCAGGATCTGACCCTTGACGACTTCGGCCTTGCTGACCCCATCGGCCGGTTGCGCGGCGATCTTTTCCACCACGTCCATCCCTTCGATCACCTTGCCGAAGGCCGGGAAGCCCCGGGTGTCCGGCTCGGTCCGGCCATCGACATCAAACACCGGGGACTCCCCCGTGCAGATGAAGAACTCGGGGATCCCATCGCCACTGGCAAGGATGTCGCGGGCCAGGGACACCGTCCCGCGCACATGCTTGATGCCCGACTCTTCCGTCGTGTCGAATTCCGGAAGGGTATTCACGCGGGCGCCGTCATGCTCCAGCGAGAACTCGCCGGTCGCCACGTTCCACAGGAACCCGCCCTGGATGATCGGGGAGGATTTGGCGCTGGCAGAGACCGAGCCTCCGGCGCGGTAGAAGCTGCCGCCGTCGTAGTCGCCATTGCCAACGAACTCCAGAAAGTAGGCGGCGTTCTTCGGCGCCCTGTCCTTAAACACCTCGATGACGATGCGCCCCAAAGCGGTTTCCAGCGTAACCTTCGGATTCATGTCAGCAGCCTCCAAGACCCGGACGGGGATGATCGCCGTCAAGGCGGCCAGCAAGATGATCGCACCATGTATGCTGCATCGCAGGGTCCACTTTCGTTTCTATTTGAATTGCAACGTTGTCGACATTGCCACCCTCATGAACACATCGCTGTTTTCCGAAGTGTTGCCATTGACCAGCGGGCCGTCGGCATAGGAAGCCCCGCGATTTATCGGCGGAGCCGCCCACGATGCGCTCACATCACATCTCGTTCTTGTAGACCTTGCCGTCCTTCATGATCAGGTCGATGTTTTCCTCGTAATCCTGCAGGATCAGAATGTTCTCCAGCGGATTGCCGTCGACCAGCAGGATGTCGGCATAGGCGCCTTCCTCGATCACGCCAAGCGGGCCGTCCGGGTAGGGATTCTTGGGACCGGACAGAAGTACCGCATCGCCGCCATTCTTCGTCGCCTGCTGCAGCACCTCGAAACCCGTGTAGTACTTGCTGCGGTATTCCCACTCCTGGGGGAATACCTCCAGATAGGCTTCACGCGGGCCGATCAGGTCGGTGCCGAACAGCGTCACCAAGCCATATTTCTTGGCGTATTCGATCGATTTTTTCATACCTTCTTCGACGATCTTGCCCTTGGCCCGCTGCGTGTCGTTGGAGTAGGCGGGGTTGGTGGCCGCATCCGGCATGAAGAGCCCGGTCTGCATCGACCAGATCACGCCCTTCTCAGCCATCTTCTTGGCTGTCTCTTCCGACATCACCGTCGCGTGCTCGATCATCTTGAAGCCGAGATCAACGGCCCGGCTGATGGATGGATCCATGTGCGCGTGGATCGTGGCGTAGGTGCCGTAGTTTTCGGCTTCTTCAATGGCCGCCTTCAACTCTTCTGTCGAGTACTGCAGGGAACTCAGCGGATCGAAGGGGCTCGCAACTCCACCGCCACCCAGAACCTTGATGAAATGCCCTCCCGCAGCGAGACCCGCGCGGGCCACTCGACGGACCTCTGGTACACCATCTGCCCGGATCGCGCCCCCCAGATACTGCACGACAGACCGTTCGGGTTGTTCGGACGCAGGCGAGAAGAACGGGTTGTTCTGGTAAGGCAGCCGGAAATCGCCGTGGCCGCCGGTCTGGGTCAACGCTCCGCCGGTCGAGAGGATGCGCGGTCCGCGTGTATCGCCACGATCGATGACCCGCTTGATCCCGAGGGCCCAGCCCCCTGCGTCGCGCACGGTGGTGAAGCCCATGTCGAACAGGTCCTGCGCGCGGATAAGCCCGCCTGCGCCGACCTCATCCCAGTACCCTGTCGTCAAGATGTAGTCGAACGACTGATTGGGAAGGAGATGCTCGTGCATGTTGACCATGCCCGGCATCAGCGTGCGCCCGCCGCCGTCGATCACGGTGGCACCCCCGGCGCTGAGGTCAGAGCCAACCTGCTTGATCATGTTGCCCTCGACCAGCACATCGGCATCGATGAGCTTGTCCTCGGTGCCGTTGAACACCATCACGTTCGTGAACAACGTCAGTTCTGGCTTGTCCGCGTCCTGCGCCAGCGCCGGTGTGACGGCAAACGCGCCCACGGCCATGATCGCCCCCATCAAGATGCGCCTTCTTGGTTTCGACATTTCTACGTTTCTCCTTTTTGTCGGTGCTTTTGACCCGTTGATCAACGGCGGCTTGCCGTTTCAATGGCCACCGGTTTGGTCAGGATCTGACCCTTGACCGCGTCCTGCTTGCTGACCCCATCGGCCGGTTGCGCGGCGATCCTTTCCACCACGTCCATCCCTTCGATGACCTTGCCGAAGGCCGGAAAAACAAAACTGCCAAGGAGCAACGCCACTCCCCTGGCCGCTCTTTTTGAACTCCAGGTGTGCTGGCACTTTTTGCGTCTTTGTTGCCGAACGGGACGAATGCTGGCCGCCCCGTTCGAGCTTTGCGTGTCCGTCAGCTTCATTGTGTGGCCTCCAGACCCATCCGGGATTTGATGCCTGCAAGTCCCGCGGAGCGCATTGCAGGCGACGCTCCCGCGGTGTCAGTCAATTGAGAACTGCGTTGCGGATCGGTTGACCAGGATAGACGCCTTTCAGCACCTCCGAGTCTTCGACGACGACTGTTCCGTTGACGATGACATAGGGAATCCCGGTCGACGGCAGGCTGTTCTTGCCCTGTTCGAAGGTCGCGTTCTCGGTCACGGTGGCAGGATCGAATATGGTGATATCGGCCACGGCGCCCGGCTTTATTCGGCCGCGGAGCTTCATGTCCGGCACCGTGTCTTCGATGAACTTTGCCGGCAGATAGGTCATCTTCGCGATGGCCTCCATCAGCGGTATCACGTTCTGCTCGCGCACCATCCGCAAGACCTTTGCGTGCGTTCCGGCGCCGCGCGGATGACCGATGCCAGCACCGTACTTTGCGTCCCAGCCGGGAAGGCTGCCATCCGGCGCCGAGAATGGAACGCCGTCAGATCCGACGATAACGCCGGGGCGGGCAAACGCCTCGAGCATGTCTTTTTCTTTGATGTGATGCATGATCATAAGGCCGCCCGGGTCGTCCTTGCGGTATTTTTCCATCAATTCCTTCGTCATCTTCTCGCCGGTCTTGACATAAGTGATGTCATCGTAATCCATGCCGGTCCGCTCCTGAAAACCGGCGCCCAGATAGTCTGCGCCGATGATTGAGGAACCAGCCGTGTAGGGATAGAATTCGCCGAGAATCTTGTGCCCGGCCTGCTGTGCCTGTGCAATCAGGTCCAGACAACTCCCGGTCAGCGCAAGGCAATTGCTGGGCACATGGTGGACGAGGAGCGGCACCTCGTTGGCGATGGCGACGCTCAGCAGTTCCTGCACTCCGAGATACCCGCTTGGGGGGATCTGGGCGAGGTAGCGGACATGGGTCGTGATGAAGCTGTTATACCGGTTCGCGAGCGTTGCGACGGCGGCCACTTCCGGGCCGCCCACCGCAGTGTAGTAGCCGATCGGGAAGCTGAGGCCGATGCCACCCTCGCGCAGGCCCTGTTCGACATTCGCCAGGATCTTTTTCAGTTGGTCCGCGTCGGAGCGCCGGGTCGACCATTTGGAACCATCGGCCGCGGTCTGGTTGACGGCGTCCGAATAAAGACCGAGCCCCATGGGGTCAAAATTGTCCATCGCTGCGACCCGGGCCCAGACATGCCCCACCGAGGCGCCGTAATTGGCCTGCGATTTCCCTTCGCGTTCGTCGTAGTAGTCTGAAACAGGGAATGCGCCCGCCTCGATCTCCAGCGGCGAGGTCACGCCGTCCCTGAGCATCAGCTTGGTGGCGAACGGGTCCTGGCCGTGCACATGCAGATCGATGAAGCCCGGCGCGACGACATGGCCGCTGGCGTCGATCGTCTTTGCCGCCGTGATCTCGGTATCGGTCACGACGGCGATCTTGCCGTCCTTGATCCCGACATTGCGCAAGGCATCGAGCCCGCTCTCGGGATCCATTACGCGGCCATTCATGATCGCGAGGTCGTAATCCTGCGCCTGCGCCGGCGTCATGGCAAACGCGCCCGCCACCATTATTCCGACCGCCAAGACGCCTCTTGCGAACAGGCCTGTGGTCTCGGGTCTTGCACATGTCATCGTCCATCTCCTCATCATGTATGGCTCTTTGGCCGGTTTCTGGACCTGAGCACTTGAATCAAGCCTAACCCAAGGTGGGGGGGGGAGGAGTGACATTTCATGCCACGTTGGGCATGCGTGGTGCGATCTTTGGCAGGAGAGCCTGTCGCATGATCGGGTTTACTTTTTCGCTTCGGTCCTGAGTTTGACCTTAAGGCCCGGGCGCAGCAGGTAGTCCGGATTGGGGAATTCGGCATACACATCGATCGTTTGCGACTCTTCGTCGAACTCGAAGCCGCCGGAGACGAAGGTGCCCTCGAGCGGATAGACCTCTCCGTTCGGCAAAATCAGTCTCGCTGAAACCGCCCCGAGCGCCTCGTCGTCCGAAGACCGTGCGCCCCGCCGTTCAAGAAAAACGTCGTAGGGTATACGTCCAACAACGCGGATCGGATCGAGTTGCTGGATGATCGCCAAGGCGGCATCTTCGCGAGCCGCCTTTGTCAAGTACGTACCTTCTCTCACGAAGGGCCGGCTGATGATCCCCGAAATCGGCGCTCTGAGTTTCGTAAACTTTATGAGTGTTTTCGTGAAGTTGACTTTGGCCTGCGCCTCTTCGACATCCGCCTCGGCGGTTACCTTCGCCGCTTGTGCCTCCAACAGCTTAACCTTGGAATAAACTTCCTTACCGGTCAGGCCTTCCACCCGTTCAAGTTCGATCGTCTTCAGTTCCAAGTTTGTCTTAGCACGCTTCAATCGCGCATAATCGACAGGAAGTAGAATCTCACGTTCAACGGGGCTGAACTCGAACAAAAGGTCACCTTCCTCGACGTACGTTCCCGGCTGGAAGTGGATCTTTTGAAGCCAGCCATCGAAAAGCGCGGACAGCTCCGCCTCGCGGACAGCCTCGACTTTGCCCTCGTACTCATCACCCCCATCAACTCCAGCCGCGGCTCCTTGCACCACAACGAGGAACCATATCGTCAAGATCGTTCTAGCAAATTGGGCAATCGGTCGTCTGACAGTTGATCTCATTCATTTCTCCCATTCCAAAAAAGAACCGTGGTATTTTAGGTGCAACAGGAGCCTTGGGAATTTGTCAAAATATCCGCTACCACGCCGGTGCAGCCATTCATTTCTGGAAAAGCCTCTTCGGATACGCCAAATATTCGAAGTCATACGCCAGGGTCGCCTTTCTCTTTGTTCAAGTGTTACCTTGCTTTGCCGTTCATTTGGGCAGCTCTCGACCGCAGCTTATGTGAAAAAGGAAAACAAGGCGGTGACATTTCATGCCAGGTTGGGCATGCGCGGTGCGATCTTTGGCAGGAGAGCCTGTCGCATGATCGGGTTTCCCTTTTCGCTTCGGTCCTGAGTTTGAGGAAGGCACGAGCCTCGCCGAGATCAATGATGCGTCCGTTGCGCGGCTGCGATTGCTCATCTGCGTGAGGACAGAAAGGATCTGAATCGGATCGCATTGCAGTTGGGGTACGCGGAGAAAGCGCCCTTCATCAGGTCTTTCCGGCGCTGGACCGGTGATACGCCGCGCCGATATCAGGCACGCTTGTCACGAGGCGAGATCCACTGGCGATTACTCAAGCGATGAACCGGTGGATCTGGCGCAAAGTGTCACTTGCTTCGCGCATTTGATCATGTACTTTTCACCGGATATTTGTGTTGGAGCTTGGGGCGGCCGTCAAGATAGCCTTCATGGCGGGTGGTCAGCTTGATAAATCTCGCTTGATTTGGCGTCAAATGTCACCCTCTGCAGCGAACCCTCTGCTAAAGCTTAACGAACGGCTGCCAGATATGGCACTGACAGATAGAAAGTCAGATGAGGAGAATGAGGGCGATGGATTCAAGCTACAGTATTGGAGACCAACCGAAATGATGCGTACTATGACTTTTTCTATCGGCCTTGGTGCCCTGATCGCGACACAAGCAATGGCTCACGATGATGGAACTACAGAGAGCGCCCGTCAACTTGGCCTTGCTGTTGGAAAAACTTACACCTGCCTGCCTGAGGCAGAACGGCCTGAAGCGCGGGCCGATTTCGAAGAGATGTTCGATATTATCCTATACGCAGACGGTAACGAAATCGCGTTTGTTTTCGCCGTCGCCATTGGATACGGCGCTGCGTCAGAAAAAACTGAAGCCGATTGCACAGAACTCCTCGAACATGTGAATGCTGTGAAGGCGGAAATGCGTCTTGGAGGAATGAATTGATGAAAAGTTCTACATTTGTTGCTGGGGCTATCACGCTCTCATTTGGTGTTTTGCTAAGCACATCTTCTGCAATGGCACACGGTCACGGCGGTGGACACCATCACGGCGGTGGACACCATCACGGCGGTGGACACCATCACGGCGGTGGACACCATAAACATGTCACGAATAACTACTATGGTGGCGGTGGCCACCACCATCACCATCATCATGACGATGACGATAATTTCTGGGCAGGCGCTGCAATTGGCGGTTTGCTCGGATATGGCATCGCGAATGCAAATCAGAATCCATGCTACAGCAAAGATTACCCAGGCAGATGTAACAATTGAAGCGGCGAGGAGGTGCTGGCAGGCTAGGCAGCCCGTGTTCTGCTAGATGCCCGCGCAGCGCATTAATCGTTTGGGTCTTCTGCCGCACGAGTAGGTCACGGGTTCGAAGCGCCAAGCCCGATGCCTGTTTCTCTGCACTCTTCACAGCGACAAAGCGCATCGGGGGGGCGGGACGCCGCCTCTGCCAACTGGCGAAATGGTCCCCCAAATCGGTCGCTGCAGCCGTTTGCCCGTTCGTTGCTCCCGGTTCCCGCCATCCCACGACCAACCGAGGCAGAAAATGCTTGCAGGCTCTCTTCAGGTGGCCGAAAACTCGCAAGACACCGGCCAAAGGGGGAATGTCGGCTAAGGTATTCGGTTGGCCACGAGCGGCAGTGATTTGGAGTTATTTCGCCACAACTTCTGAGCATTCAGGAATTTTGTGGGTACGCACTTAGAAGGGGCTAAGGAGATCACTTGACCCGCAGGGATACAGTCCGTCCTTTTCGATTTGCAGCGCTGGCCCTTCAAGGCACGCCTGCGAGTGGGCGACAATTGTGAGTGCTGATGTGCCGACCAACCGGAGTCAAAGGCACCGGATCCGCGCAGTGTAGCTCTCCCTCAACGAAGTCTTGCATTGTCGCGGCGCCTATTGATCGGGTCAAGTCTGGCAAGCTTGACTTTGGGTTGCGCAGGGGCGCCCGATCTCATCGGGGCCGAGACCATTAGTCCCGTAAACGCTGATGTTCTCATGGCTAGCTCGCATCGCATTTTCATCGCGACGACAAGGCAACGTTCGGGTATTGATGCCGAACTGTTTTCAGGCGAGCGCAGCTCGAACCTTACTTTGTCGCCAAGACGACCGAATTTAACGACCGGCGCAGGTATCGCAAAAAAGAGTTGGAAGGACATGGCCTAATTTCCAAACAGTGGATTCAATTGCCATCGTAGGCGATTTACTTAATGTGCCTGTTGGTGTGTAATGCGATTTTATTGCCTGGTGACTCGTAAAACGGAAGAGGACCCAAATATGTCGTTGCGGCGGTCAGGTCGGCACCAGCTTGCCCTTTCCCGTGGTATCATGCCGCAGAAAAGGCTCGAATTTGTTGACAAACTTGGTGGCAACGTCGCAGCATACATCCGCAGAGCCAGACTTCCCGCCAACCTTTTCGACGATCCGGATACGTGGGTTTATTACCAGTCCTACCTGAAACTGATCCACGATATTGCCAAGCGTGAAGGAATCCCGGACCTGACTTTTGCAATCTCTGATATGAATATTAAAGAGGCAGTGGTGCCGGCGGTCACACTACGCCTTTGTTCCGCTCCTACTCTTGCGGAGGCGCTGAGGCGAGTGAATTATTGGGCTCAGTACCAGCAAACTGGTCTGAGGGTAGATACCTTTGTTTCAAACGATACTGCATCAGTATTGCTGCGT